>JBBTGF010000329.1:0-1410 GCA_038041525.1 Elusimicrobiota bacterium
AATCCGCGTGAGGCAGGTAAACAAATCTTAATTAGCGCAGCAGAGCGTACCGATGCCGTCGGGACCCAAGTCCTTGAAGAATTTATAGAAGGCGCGTTCGGTTACCACGTTTGATTTGGCGAGGTTGCCCGGACGCAGATGTGCGCGGATGATCTTGGCGATGAGTTCGGTCTCTTGCGTGCTTAAACGCAGGCGCAGTGCGCGTTTCTTAAACACCCTTGCCCCTCTTTCCTCGTGTCTGAAGAAGCGCATGCGCCCGTCGATGACCTTGGCGGTGTGTGGCTTGGCGATATCGTGGACTAAGACGGCGAGTTTAAGGGTGGCGTATCTGGGGAATCCGCCCAAGGGTTCGTTGAAATAGTCTTTGAGTTTTTTGCCGATGTGAGGCAGGCGTTGCGGCAGGAGCGTTAGATTACGCTCGAAGATGGCGACGCTGTCAATGACGTGGCCTAAGACGCCGCCCGCGGGGTAGTAGGAGCGCGCCAGGTCGCGGGCGCGCTCGAGTTCGGGGAAGATCATGCATAGCAGCCGCGTGCGGTCCATCTCCTTTAATCGGGTGGCCGCCTGTGGGCTGGTGAGCAGGTGCAAGAGTTCCGTGCGCAGGCGCTCTCCGGCCGGGCGTTTGATGAGCCGGGCGCTGTCTTTGACCATGCGCAGCGTGTCGCTGTCGATAGTCGAGTCGAGTTGTGCCGCGAAACGGAACACACGCAGCAGTCTTAAAGGGTCTGACCGCAGGTTCTTATGGCTAATGGCGCGGATGACGTTCTTACGCAGGTCTTGGCGTCCGCCCGTCGGGTCGATGATGTCAGCGGTATCCGCATGGTCTGTGACTGCGATCGCCATGGCATTGACGGTCAGGTCCCTGTTCTTTAAGTCTTCTTCAAGGCAGGAACCCTGCATAGCGGCGAAGTCGAAGTTATGAACCTTGTCTTTTGCGTGGACGATGACCCGGTAGATCTTGCGCTCGCGATCCAAGACGATGAGTCGGGCACGCAAGGCTTTGGCGAATGCTTTGGCCGTTTTGAGCGCGTATCTCCTGGTGATGAAGTCGAAATCGGAGGTTTTAGCCGACGGACCATATTTGAGCGCGTTGCGTATGGCGCCGCCGACTAAGTAGAGCGGGTCGCGTTTGGCCAGGCGTGACAATGCGCTTCTAGCGGCATGCGGGAAGTCTATCTTCACGGTATCGTGGCGCTAGGCCGTGGTCTCCTGGCGGTTGCGGCTCTCGAGCGTCTCGCGGCGGAGTTCACGTTTAAGGACCTTTTGTAGTGCGTTTTTCGGCAGTGTCGCTCTGATCTCGATATCGCGCGGTCGCTTGTAGGGCGGCAGGTCTTTGAGGAAATCCTGGATCTCGCCTTTGGCTAATTCGACGCCGGGCTTGGGCGTGACAAAAGCTTTGATGATCTCGCT
>JBBTGF010000330.1:0-1813 GCA_038041525.1 Elusimicrobiota bacterium
CGGAATATCAAGAACCTCACTCGGTCAGCCGCATGATCGGCGCGCCGCCAGGCTACGTGGGCCACGACGACGGGGGACACCTCGTCGAAGAAATACGCCGCCGCCCTTATAGCGTGGTACTTTTAGACGAAGTCGAGAAAGCCCATCCCGACGTCTTAAACACCCTGTTACAGATCCTCGAAGACGGCGAATTGACCGATGGGCAAGGCCGTAAAGCCAATTTCCGCCACACCATCATCATCATGACCGCCAACGTAGGCAGCCATCTCTTCGGCAAAAAAAGCGTCGGATTCAAACGCAGCGGCGCGCCGCTTAAATCCGATCCCGCAAGTGACGTACGCGCCGAAGCCAAAAAGCGCTTTAAACCGGAATTCTTGAACCGCTTAGACGACATCATCGTCTTTGACCGTTTGAGCCAAGACAACATCCGCAAGATCACGGATCTAGAAGTGGACAAACTAGCCGTACGCCTTAAAACCGAACACGGCATCACCCTTTCAGTCAGCGCCCAAGCGCGCGACCTCTTGGCGCGCAAAGGCTTTGACGAAGAGTACGGCGCCCGCCCGCTGCGCCGCGCCATGCAGGACCTGCTGGAAACACCCTTAGCCGAGGTCGTACTCAAATCAGGCCAACACAACAAACCTTCCACGCTGACAGCAGACTTGGCCGGCGATGGTCAAAGCATCGCTATCTCGGCGATGCCCGCCAGCAAATCAGTCAACCCATCAACCCGCTCCAAGCGCCGGGGTTTGAGCGTACTCGAGATCCCTGCCCTGTTGACAGCCGGCGCTCTGGCCACAGCAGGCATGCCAATCCTGCATTCGATCGCAACCGACCTAATGAGTAAAGAATTCACCTTGACCCATCTCGTCTTGCTCACAGCGCTGTTAAGCGTCCTCTCGGTCATCATTAACTCCAAGATCAAAAAACACATCGGCCCGGATGATAGATTGGGCGCTTTCTTAATAGAAAAAGGCAACTGGTTCATCATCGTCTGCGCCATGGCAGGACTTTACTCCGATGCGTTACACGCCGGCACATTAGCGTTCTTTGTCGGCTTGACCGCCATCATCGCACCCCACGTCATTGAAGCGCTCGTCTATAGTGGCGCGCGCATTAAGGGGGCCATCACAAGAGCAACCACAACGCGCAAGGACCTAAACCGCGAAAAACAATATTTGAGCGCTGTCATGGATTACAAGAGATTCCACGCCACGGAATTAGCCCGCCAAGAAGCCCGACAAGCGGCCGCGCCCGGAGGGCCCTATAGGGCGCAGCAGGGCCTGCTCTCGCGTGAAGACTCACTTAAAGACGGCATGGCCAAATTATTTTTATTGAACGACCCCAAAACACAAGACGCATCCAAGAAGATCGCCCTACGTTTGCTTGACGCAGGCGTCTTGGACAAGCGCTGGATAGAAACCATCACTTTGTCGGCTCCTCTGGAAAAAACGCGGGTCCAAGAACTTGAACCAGTCAACGCTCAAACAAGAGTGTCCCCTGATGAGGCTGCGGCCCTAGAACAGGAAGAATTCGACGCTCGACTGCAGCACACACAAGTCAAACGCAACGAGCGCGGATTCGCCGGAGTGGGGTTATCAGCCGCTTTGGCCGCAGCGGCCCTGGGTCTGCCCGCGATTGCGCATGACGTCTCTTCATCCGCATTATTCTCCTTATCGGCTTTATCCGCTTTCTCTCTCCTCGGCGCGGTCTTACGCGCGCACGGGCGCATACCCACGCTAAAAGAAGCGCTCGCGCGCAAAGCCAGACGATATCCTAACGCATGGGAAAACCTGGTTCTAGTCGGGGACAA
>JBBTGF010000331.1:0-3036 GCA_038041525.1 Elusimicrobiota bacterium
CTAAAACGCCGACTTTGCCGCCATGGTGCACGTACGAGCAGACGGTGCCTTCTTGCGTCGTCCTGCCGGCCCTGTTGGCCGCACCGGCGAGACCTTTCTTGCGTAGCGTCTCAAGAGCTTTGTCGATGTCTCCCTGGTTCTCCTCGAGAGCTCGCTTGCAATCCATGAATCCAGCTCCGCTCTTTCTGCGTAATAAAACTACGGATTGATTATCGACAGCGTTTGCCATAGTCATAACCTTACCTTTTATGGGATTAGATCAAGATTCGACGGCTTTTGCTTCAACAGCCGCTTGCGGTTGTACTCGGTCGGCGACGGGTTCATCGGCCGTTACGGAGACGCCCTGCGCAACGAGGTCCTCGGCAGCAGCGACCGCAGCGACGACGTCACTCCCGGTGGAACTCTTCCCTTTGGCTTCCAAGATAGCATCCGCCACCGAAGAAGTGAAGAATTTGATCGAACGCAACGCGTCATCGTTACCAGGGATCGGATAGCTGATCAAATCAGGGTCGGCATTGGTGTCGCAGATGGCGATTACGGAGACTTTCATGCGCGTCGCCTCCTGCGTGGCCGTCTCTTCTTCCGTCGGATCGACGATGAATAACGCCGTCGGCGGCTGGCGCATTTCTTTTAAACCCTCATATTTATTCTTCAAAGCCTGATACTCGCGCATGAATTTTCTGGCTTCTTTCTTGTTTAAAACCTTCTCGATGCCTTCAGACTGCATCTTCTCCATCTCCATGAGCCGGTTGATGCTTTTCCTGACAATATCGAAATTGGTCAATGTTCCACCGACCCATCTGGTCGCCACATAGAACGACCCGCAACGCATCGCCTCGGTCCTGATGGCTTCCTGCGCCTGACGCTTTGTGCCGACGAACAGAATGGTGCCACCCTTGGCAACCACGTCGGTAACGAACTTGAGCGCCTTGCGCAGTTCTTTTGCTGACTTCTGTAAGTCGATGATATGGATGTGATTCCTGGAACCGAAGATATAACGTTGCATTTTCGGGTTCCAGCGTCTGGTCTGATGTCCAAAATGCACACCAGCTTCAAGCATGGCTTTGATAGAAATACTTTGCATAAGTATTGATAATTATAACAAGAAATATCCCGGTTTTACAATCGCGATAGGATGAGCAGGGGGTCAGGATACAGACCCATCGCCAGTACGCCGATGGCCAATATGGCGATGACCATGCCCAACGCCGAGAGCTTCGCTTGCGACGCCACCGGCGCCGTCTTAAAATCTGTCTCGACTAAGAACATCTCATAGATGATGCGCAGATAATAGAACGCGCTGATGACAGAATTGACCGCTCCTGCCGCCGCGATCCACCACGCCCAGCCGGTCTCCATGGCGGCGGAAAAAAGATAGAACTTGCCGATGAACCCTACCAGAGGAGGGATGCCTGCCAAAGAAAGCAAGAAGAAAGTGAACCCCAGAGCCATGGCGAAATGCTGCTTGCCTAGACCTGCGCAAGCGGTCAGCGAAGCGCTGCCCGACCTCGCGATCACCCACAAGACGCAAGCGAACGCTCCTAGATTCATCAAGAGATACGCGAAGCCATAGAACAAGATAGCTGACATGCCGGTATATGAGACGCAGACAAGACCGATGAGCATGTAACCTGCCTGCGCGATGGAGGAATACGCAAGCAAGCGCTTCAAGTCCGTCTGCGCCAGCGCCGAGACGTTGCCGACCGTCATCGTCAATATCGCCAACACACTGAATACCGTGGTCAGTTGCGCGCGATCGAGCAGGATCGACTGGTTGAACACGTTGACCATCGCCGCGAATGCGGCAAGCTTGGGTACCACGGAAAGGAATGCCGCTATAGGCACCGGCGCCGATTGGTAGGCGTCAGGCGTCCAATAGTGGAATGGCGCCAGAGACGCCTTGAAAGCGAAAGAGACGAACACCATGACCAGCGCCGTCATGTAGACCACCCCCATCGAGGTGTCCGCTATCCCTTGAGGCAGAGTGAACGCCGTAGTCCCCGTGGCGGCATAATACAACGAGATACCAAAGAGCGCGATGGCCGATGAGAACGCGCCGAAAAGGAAATATTTAAGGGCTCCCTCCGTACTGCGCAGGTCCTTGCGCTCAAAACCTACAAGGATGAAGGAACATATCGAGATGAGCTCGATAGCCAGGAAAGCGAACACGAAATCCCGGGCTTTGACCAAGAGCATACATCCCGCGGCGGCCAGTAAAAGCAACGCCATGTAACTGCCCCAGTGCCTCGACACCTCGCTGTCACAGGCAGCCAGGGCGATAGTCACCAAGGCGCCGATGACCATCAGCACCGAGAACCCGTAAGTCAGCGAGTCCGCTGCTAAGAATTCCCCTCCGTGACCCAAAGTCATCGAGGAGATGGCCCACAACGCGAAACCGCATCCGCCCAAAGCAAGATAAAGCTGGACACGTTTGGAATCGGGCTTGAGGAAATCGACGGTAAGCAAGGCGATGGCGGCCACCGTCAGCAATATCTCCGGGAGGATATTGGTAAGGTCGATCATAGATCAGATCCTGACGAACTGAGCCAACGCGGTCAGCGTCTCATTCATCAGATCGAGCCCTAGCTTGGGATAGAGGCCCAAGATCAGCATCAAGACCGCCAACGGCAGCACGGCGACGAGTTCTCTTGCGTTCATGTCGCTTAGATCCGCCCATTTAGGGTTCAAAGGGCCGAGGAATACCTTTTGAATCATGCGCAAAAAGAAAGCGGCGGTGATCAGGATGCCGACAACCGACAGGATGGTCCATACCTTCCACACCGGGAACGCTCCCAAGAAACAAAGGAATTCGCTGATGAATCCAGCCAATCCGGGAAGACCCAGGGACGCCATGCTGACCATGGTCATGAGTCCGGCATAGACAGGAACTCTGGCGCCCAAGCCGCCGAACGCGTCGATATCGCGAGTATGCGCACGGTCATAGATGACGCCTACCAACATGAACATCGCTCCGGTGATGATACCGTGGTTGACCATCTGGAATACCGCACCGTTGAAGCCGACGGCGGTCAGACT
>JBBTGF010000332.1:0-1189 GCA_038041525.1 Elusimicrobiota bacterium
GAGCCTTTTAAGCAAGGTCTGGGCCACGACGCCTTTAAGCGAGCTTGCCAGCATGGTGCGGATCTGCGCCTGTTGGCTGGTGGGGAACTGGTCGACGACGCGGTCGACGGTCGAAGCAGCCGTGGTCGTATGCAAGGTGCCGAAGACCAGGTGCCCGGTCTCCGCGGTCTCTAAAGCGATCTCCACGGTTTCCAAATCGCGCATCTCGCCGATCAAGACGATATCCGGGTCCTCGCGCAGGGCCGCACGCAGGGCCCGCTTGAAGCTCTGCGTATGGCGGCGCACTTCGCGTTGGTTGATGAGGCAGTTCTTGTTAGGATGCACGAACTCGATGGGGTCTTCGATGGTGATGACGTGGTCGTGACGGTTCTCGTTGATGTGGTTGACCATGGCGGCCAAAGTCGTCGATTTGCCGCTGCCCGTTGGCCCGGTGACCAAGACCAGGCCCTTGCTTAAAAAACACAGGTCGATGACGGATTGCGGTAGGTTGAGGTCCTTGACCGTCTGTATTTTTGAGGGGATGACGCGGAATACCGCTCCGGGCCCGGTCTGATCCATGAAGAAATTAGCCCTGAAGCGGGCAAGGCCGGGCAAGTCGTAGGCAAAATCGGTGTCGCCATCCTTGCTGAATTCTTCCCAGTTGAGTTTGGGGGCGATCTCGGCGAGATAGACCTTCATCTTATCTTCCGTCAACGTATCGTTACCATCCAATGGTTTCATGTCTCCCGACTCGCGTATCAGGGGTTTGGAGCCCGTGGTCAGGTGCAGGTCGGAAGCGCCGGCTTCGATCATCTTCTTAAACCATGTGTCGAGAAAAGGCATACGTCCTCCCTTGGATAGAACTGTTACAAGAAAAGTCTAACTGTCTTAGCTGGATTTTCAAGCTGCAAGTTTCCTTTGCGCTTGCCGCGCTCTTCGCTTGATATCATTGATGTCATGGATATCCGTATCGTGTTGGTGCGGCCGCGCAACCCTTTGAATATCGGCGCGGCGGCGCGCGCCATGGCGAATTTCGGCTTCAGGGATTTAGCCGCAGTCGAGCCCTATGCGCCCAACTGGAAAGAAGCGGTCTCCGCCGTGGGCGCAAGTGACTTGTTGCGCGCGGCCAAGGTGTTCGCCAGCGTGGATGCGGCCGTGGCGGATTGCCAGTCGGTCATCGCCACCACCTCGGCGCGCCGGAGGCGTATGC
>JBBTGF010000333.1:0-1427 GCA_038041525.1 Elusimicrobiota bacterium
GAGCCCACGCGCCTTTTAAGCTTTATCATGGCTGTCAAGAACATCATCTTCGATTTTGACGGCGTGGTCGCCGACAGCTTGAGCCACTTGGTCACCATCGCCAACGGCATCGGACCGGAATTCGGCCTGCCCCAACTCGACGCGGCCCGCGTGCGCTCCACAGGACTCTCCGGACTCATCAAATGCACCAAGATGCCGAGTTTGAAGATCCCATTCTTCGCCAGGAAACTGCGCCAAGGTTTTCAGAACGCCACGCGCCAGATCGGCATCCACAGCGGCATGGGTGACACGCTAAGGGAACTCGCCGGCATCTTCAAGCTGGGCATATTGACGTCTAACACCGCCGAGAATGTCGAAGACTTCCTCAACCGCCACGGGGTCGCCGGACTCTTCACCTTCCATCATTATGGCTGCCCGCTCTTCGCCAAGGACAGCGCCATCGGCAAGCTGTTGGCGCGTAACAACCTAGACAAGGATGAGACGGTCTATGTCGGTGACGAGGTCCGCGATATCGTGGCGATGAAGAAAGCGCGGGTACCTATCATCGCCGTGTCGTGGGGATATGAAGGGGAAGAACTGCTCAAAGCCCTATCGCCGCAGTATCTGGCCACCACACCGCGGCATCTCTACGAACTCGCCTGCTCGCTGAAAGCCTAACCCAGATAGCTGTCATCCTAAAAATCACACTGTCATCCTAAAAATCACACTGTCATCCTGAATATCTTCACTGTCATCCTGAGCGAAGCGAAGGATCTCTCGAAAATTACCGACAGATTCTTCGGCTGCCGTTGCAGCCTCAGAATGACAGAAAGTAAGTCTAAAAAATTTATCTAAAGCCCACCCAGCAACTTCTGCGCGTATTCCTTGTCTTCTTGGGATTCGGGTAGATATTCGCCATCCGGCGGCATAGCCACCACTTCGCTCAATATCTCTTTGGCTTTCGCCTTATCATCCATCTCGATATAGACTTCGGCGAGTCCCAATCTGTAACGTAACGACGCGGGCTCTAAAGCTACCGCGCGCTTGGCATGATAGAGCGCTTTCTTGTTACTGCCGATGCTCAAGGGCTTGCCGGGCGCCTTCCAATAGACGACGCTTAAGACATAGTGCGCGCCCGCATGATCCGGGTCGATGGCAAGTACCGCTTCCATCTCCCTGCGGATCGACTTGACGAGGAAATAACTTTTCAAAGGGCCTTTGACCTCGCCGTAACGGCCCTGACAGACGCCGAGCCAATAATGCCCCTGCGTGCCCTTAAGGTCAGCCGTGACCGCAAGCTTGGCCCACGCGATGCCTTTCTCGAAGATCGCAAGCTTCTCGACGTCACCGGCCTGCGGGGAACCATAGGTTGCAAGCCACCAATGCGCGCGGGCGAGCTTCCAAAGAGCCTCGTAATTGGCGGGGTCGTCTTTAAGCACGGAGTCCCA
>JBBTGF010000334.1:0-3033 GCA_038041525.1 Elusimicrobiota bacterium
AACTGCGTCGCCATCTCCTTGACGCCCCAGGCCCACTCCTGCGAAGCCAACGGGTCGGTTTCCAATTCCCTGGCATACTGCGCAAGCCTGCGCGACGCCTCTTGGGAACCGGCGGACAACGCCGCCAACGCGGGCAATGACGCATCCTGTGCCTCCGTCACCTGGCGGTCCACCGCCAATGCGGAATCAAGATGCTGCAAGAGCATCTCTCGGATCTTGCCGCTGGATTCTTCCAGGTTCCTCTCATGCGCGCCACGGAAATCTTCGACCATGACCGTCAAGCTTTGCGCGCTGGCTACGGCAGCCTTGCCTGCCGGGTCATAGTCTTGCGCCAGCAGATAGAGCACGGCTTTGTCACCGACTTTAAGTCCCGCCACCCGTGGACTAAAACGCAGCGCCCCCGCCGCTTCGACACTCCCTTTATCATCAGCCGCGGGACTCCAAACAACACGCAATGACCTATGTGTCGATACCTCTGTCACCTGCTCGATGGACTTAAGAGCAAAATCATCACTAGCGCGCCAGGAAACCATGACCTCTTCATCGGGATCGATACGTATCGACGTGAACACGGGTTCAATGATATCGACAACAGGCGGCGTATCTTCTTGCACATTAACCGGCAACACCCAAGCATGCTCGTTGGCCTGCCCATCCTCATCGGCGATAGCGAAACGCAACCGTAACACCCGCGCACCGGCGAGCTTGACAAGTCTATCGGCCTTAAGACTTACCACCCAGCGCTCACTGGCCCCGGGACGCATACTAGCAGCTAGCGCAGCGCCCGCATCCGTTTCAACATAAACCTTGGCCACGCTCACGGGCCGATCGAACCTCGCTTCCAAGACCAACAGGCTCGCGGCTAAGACACTCACCGAACTCGGATCTTTGAACTCGACGGGTGCGCGCCGGGTATAACCAGGATGGCGCAACGAACACTTGAGCGCCACGACCTGCGGTTCCTCGACGGGTATGAACTTCCACGCCCGGCTCTGATAATCCCCCCAACGCAACCTTACGACAAGCTCCTCACGCAAGCCTGCAACGGCATAGAAATATGTGACGTCTTGATCGGTATCCGCCTGCCGACTCATTACCACGGTATCCGTCTGCGTCAGCAGATAAGGTATCTGGCCTGCGGGCGCCTGCGCGCCGGGCAAGGTCACACGGATGACGATGGCAGAACCCGCCGCGATACGGTGTTCGCCGACAACGGGATACAAACGCAACTTTGACTCAAAGCCCGCCAACAGCGACCCGGGCGCGACGACTCGCAAGATACGTTGCCGCATCCCCGCAGACACGCCAGCCAGAATACAGCACAGCATGGCCGCCAGTAAGACCGCCTTGCGCCAACTGGCGAATGCGGCCAAGAAACGCTTAACGCCAAAGACCACCGCACTACTACGCAATAACTCCTCGCGCATACGCGCGGCGCGCCCGATTTCCCGGCACATTAATTCCTGTTCAATACCCTCACGCTCATCGCAGGCCATAATGAACTGCCAGGCGTTGACCAAGACGCTATGAGCCTGCGGCGTGCCAAGACCCCGCTCGACCATTTCGAGCGTCCCTAAAACATGCGCCCTACAGCGCTTCCAAGCGCACAATGCTCCCGTGATGACGGCAAACGCCAGCGACACTATCACGATACCGCGACGCCACATGTATGACACCGTAAAGATGCTGTCGATGGTGGCCGCCAACAGGATGACCGCGGCGGCGGCGCTGACGCTGCGCAGTAACACATCAACGGCATCATAAAATCTGCGCCGCCACAACAAGCGGCGCACGGTCTTACCAAGGACTACTTTACTTTCCACCAACAGCGAGTCTGGCATGTTACCCTACAGTCTAGCCTCAAAAGTTATAATAAAGAAGATTCAACCTATGCACCCCCGAAAAACCATCCTACTATCCTTTTGCTTGGCGCTAATAACCACGCCGCATATCCGGGCACAGCAGACATTTTGGACCGACTGGCGCATGGGGCCACCCTCCACAACCATGGCGGACTCGAGTTACGGCTCACCGAACCCCGCCGCTCCTAGGAAACAAATCACCATCGACCCCTATTTCAAGCTCGGCTGGGAAGACGCTGCCGTTGCCGGCTTCCATGTAGCGAGCTCCTGCCTGATCTCCGGATTCGGCGCCGTCAGCAACCACAAGAATTTTGGCATCGCCTGCTTAGGCGGAGCCGGGGCAGGGACCTTGCTCTACGCGGGTAGCAAACTTGGCACGTTCGCCGGGTACTATGCGGGCGTAGGCTATGGCGCCAAAGGGATCACGTCGCTGGGAGCCTCCATCCGGGACAATCTCGCCCAAGGCATCGGACCTTTTTCACGCTTCCAATATGACTTGGCTTTTTTACGCTTGAGTATCGGCGATGCCAAGAGCAATGATGGGATGACGGTCAATTACTATGTCCTTCCCGCTCCCATCATCAGTTCGGCTTACGCCTGGGGCTCGGGGGCGCGTTGGGACACAGAGACCTCGCTGAAACTCGGCACCCCGGTCTATCGCGGCGACGTGGGCGCCATCGAGCAGAACTCCAACAACAAGGAAGCCATCGCTTTTTCCATGCCCACCATCATCGTCAATGAGAACTATACGGGAGAGGAACGCGATGTCCTCGGCCACGAATTCATCCACACGCTCAACTACCGGGAGATGAGCTGGATCGACGCGGTCTTCGAGAACCACGTCTATGGTGACCGCTTCAGTGAATACCACTTGAAGTTAGGCGGAGAGATCGGCGCTGCGGCCATGGCGCCTTTTTTATTGCTCGAACACAACAGCCGCCCCCAAGAGATGCTCCCCGAAGCCCTGCAGCTACGCCCGCAAGGCTCTAAATAGCGGCAGCCCTTAGTTTCTCAAGCATGCTTCGGATTTCCCTGTAGCATTTATCGAAAGAATCCGATTTCCTGGCTGATTTTAAATCAAAACATTCCGTAAACGCAGGCTGGTCGGTTGTTTCAGAATAGCTCAAACCTGATCGCATCTTCTTGCTAAACCATTCTTTCGCGCCACGGA
>JBBTGF010000335.1:0-9695 GCA_038041525.1 Elusimicrobiota bacterium
AGCGCGTCAAAAAAATCGAAGCAGTACTGTCTTCATAAATCAGTTCGGGATCGGGTCAGCCATCGAACCTCGTTGAGCCGGCAATGCGTATGGTGTCCCCGGATATATATAACTCTACCCGCCCACATACAAAACCCACAGGTAATTCTTACATATAATTTACATATAATTCATATATTGAAATTACAGATATGAACTGTTAGCTTATATCATGGAACACTGGATAGACCGAGCAAAAGACCTTTTAAATAAAAGTCTCGTTCCTGTACCGCAGGAGCTTAACGCTATTGATTGGAAGCGGGAATTGAGCCCAGATGCTGAACGATTTGCTGAACACCTATCCGCTTTCGCTAATCACACAGGAGGAGGGTTTTTGGTTTTTGGGATATCGAGAGATGGTGGAAGGGTTGGAATCGAACAGTCGGCCGTTGGAGAAATCATTAAAAGAGTCGGCAATATAGCGCGTGACGGCCTGGAGCCGGCATGTATCATCGATCAAAAGACCGAGCCTTCGGGAGATTCCGGGAAAGTATTGCTTTATATTCATATCAGCGAATCAGCGGAAAAACCCGTGCATTTGCGCGGGAAAGGCATAGAACACGCGTTTATCAGAAGCGCTGGGCAGACAAGAAAGATCGATGCCAGTGAGCTTAGGGGATTTTTATTGCGTTCTCGTATGTATAAATTGGAAGAATTGCCTATTAATTTTTCAGAGTCAGCTAAGTTGGTCGAAGGGATGGATATTGCTCAGGTTTGCCGCCGTTTGGATTTCCCTCTTTCTGACGATCCCGTCCGGCGCCAGGAGATATTGGTAGACCTTAAATTGGCAGCTAAATCTTCCGCCAGCGGATTACTCCCAACCTATTTGGGCATTTTAATTGCTGGTAAGAGCTTTGCGGCGGCCCCCGGTTTCGAACATTACGGCGTCAGGGTAACGAAATTTTTAGGAACATCACGATTGAGCGCTCAAGAAGACGTATTTTTTGAATCAGGATTCTCTTTGATCTTTGATCAGCTTGTTCAACGTGTCATTTCTTTTGTTCCGCATAGCGAGGTCATCGAGAAAGCCACAAGGGTGCAGGTTCCCATATACCCCGAGGTTGCCTTGCGTGAATTGCTCGTCAACGCGGTTGTGCATCGCGATTATGGGCGCACGGATAGTTATGTGCAAGTGGAGATATTTGATGATCGTGTCGAGATCACCAACCCTGGTTCTTTGTTACCTGACATGAGAGTGGATCGCTTGATCGATCAGCAGCCGCGCGCTAGAAACGAGATCCTTGCGGCAATGATGCGAAAGCTTGGTTTTTGCGAAGAACGCGGTAGCGGTATCGACCGGGCAGCCGACGCTTTGGAGGTATACGGATTGCCAGCAGTGGAGTTCATCAATGGTGTTGATAGCTTCAAAGCGATCCTGCATGCTCCTAAGTCTTATGCAGCGATGACTTTGGAGGAAAGATTGCGTATGGTGTATCAGCATACTTGTCTGCATTATGTTTCTCAAAAAAAGGTCACGAATACGTCGTTAAGGTCCCGTTTGAAACTTGCTGACAAGCAATCGCAGAATGTCTCTCTCTTGATAAGGGAAGCCATCAAGAAGAATCTTATTAAAGCCGCTAACCCGAAAGCCTCCCCAAGGTATATGTATTATGTCCCCTATTGGGCGTAGAGATTTTAGACTGCTCATGAGCCAGAAAAATATACATTTGCTGCGAAAAAGTAGCCTAAGCCATCCTGGGTTTGACGTTGTCATTGTTGGGGCGGGGCCGGGGGGGTTGTCGGCGGGGATGTATCTGGCGCGGGCGGGTTTTAAGACTGTCATCGTCGATCGTGACGCTCCTGGGGGCAGTGCGCGATGGATCGAGAAGATAGAGAATTATCCCGGTTTTCCCAAAGGCATTTGCGGCGCGCGTTTGATGTGGCTATTTTACGCGCAGGCTAAGCGCTGGAAAGCTCGTTTTGTGCGTGACGAGGTCTGCTGCGTGCGCCGTGTGCCAGGCATGTGGAGCGTGGAATGCGCCAAGGTGCGCTTGCCGGCAAGATGCGTCATTGCCTGTTCGGGGACTGTGGCGAAGGACGCTGCTATCCCGGGTGCACAGAAGTTTTTAGGCAAAGGTTTCTACGTGGAACCCTTCGCGTATCAGCCAAAGCGTAAAGCTTGTGTGGCAGTGATCGGTTCAGGTGAGGCTGCGGCGCATCGTGCTATCGAACTCTCGCGCCGCGCCAAGCGGGTGTATCTGGTTTCTAGAGGTCGCGTGTTAAGGGCGCATGGCCTGCTTAAAGAACGTTTGGCTGCGCGGGATAATATCGTGCATTTGACGCATTGTGAAGTGGCGGCGCTGACGGGTGGTAGGTTACTCGCCGGTATCAAGATAAGGGATAATGCTTTAGGAAAGACTCGAAGTCTGGGCGTTTCAGCCGTGTTGGCTTTGGTCGGCAGGCAGCCAAGCACGCTAGCCCGCAGGGGCCGGGGTGATGGATATTTCGAGGCTGGGGACATGACGGGCGCGCTTGAGCGCCAAGTAGCCATCGCCAGCGGCCAGGGCATGGCAGTGGCCATGCGCGCGGCAAGATATCTGCGTGATTATGAAGATTATCGAACAGCGTAGCGTGGGACCCTTGGGGGAGCTTTTTTTAGCCAGCCTGCGCGGCCGCGACGATCTCTTGATCGAGTTCGTCGATACGGTCGAGCCCGCGGTGCCCAAGGACAAAAAATGGGTCATGATGATCTCGACCCAGTTCGGTTGCCCAATCGGTTGCGCGTTCTGTGACGCTGGCGCGCTCGAGTATAAGGGGAACTTGAGCGCCGAGGAGATGTTGGCGCAGATAGATCATATCGTCGCGCGAGAGCGTACCATGAACGTCAAGACGCATCCTAAGCTCAAGATCCACTTCGCGCGCATGGGTGAGCCGACGCTCAATCCCGCGGCGCTCGATGCCTTGCGGTTGTTGGGGCAGCGCTATCCGCATCCGGGCATCATGGCGAGTCTTTCGACAGTGGCTCCTGACGCGCAGCCTACGGAGCGTTTCCTTGAGGGCCTTATCGCGGTCAAGGACAGGTATTTTTCGGGCGGCCGTTTTCAGATGCAGTTTTCCGTGCACGCGACTAAAGCTCAAGAACGTGAAGAGATCGTTCCCGTCAAGACCTGGGATTTCGGGCGTATCGCTGATTACGGGCGGCGTTTCGTGGTCCCCGGGGATAGGAAGGTGACGCTTAATTTCGCGGTGGCGCCGACGTCTGACCTTGACGCTGACGCCATCATCGAGAGTTTTGATGTGGAGAAGTTCTTGATCAAGATCACGCCGATCAATCCGACAGCTAAAGCTAAAGCGACGGGACTTGAACACGTGTGGTTTTCCGCGCCCGAGCCGATCGCGGCGTGGCAGCAGCGGCTTAAAAGTGCGGGTTTTGACGTCATCCTCTCGCCGAGTGAGGCTTGTGAGATCGAAGCCGAGACGTCGTGCGGGCAGTTATGGGCGCGGGTGTTGAAAAAAGAGGCGGTGACGGCGCGACTGACGTCTCCGACGTCAGACAGCCGCACCTTTTCTTGCGTAAAAGGTGCGCCGTGAGGCCGCAGCGGGCTCGTGACATCGAGTTCAAGCCTCAAGAAGCGGCGCTCGTCATCATCGACATGCAGCGGTTCTTCTTAGACCCGGATTCTCCCGCTTTTATGCAGGAGGCACCTAAAGCCGTGCCCGCGGTGGTGCGCCTCTTGGATGCTTTCAGGCGTATGGACCGCCCTGTCATCTTTACGGCGCATGCTTATCGGCATGCGAGCAGCGAGGGGGGGTTGATGGCTATATGGTGGCGCAAACAGTGCCTTATTGGCAGCGTCGAGGCCGGGATCGCCGCCCCATTGGCTCCTCGAGAGTCCGAGAAGGTTTTTTATAAGCAACGTTACAGCGCATTCAGCGATCCGGCTTTTGAGAGCCATCTGCGTGACCTCGGCGTCAAGCAGTTGCTGGTGGCCGGGGTTATGACTAATCTCTGCGTCGAGAGCACGGTGCGCGACGCTTTCGCGCGGGATATCTTGTGTTTTGTGGCTGCCGATGCTACTGCGGCTCAAGATGACGCTTTGCACCAAGCGTCGTTGACTAGCATGGCGCACGGTTTCGCGCTGGTGCATAGCGCCAAGGAGTTGCTCGCCTATGAAGTTCAAAAGATCGACGCTTAAAGCCTACGCCTGGGTCTTTGCCATTGCGGGCGCCGTTTTTGTCTTCGCTAGCGGCCCGTTGATGGAGCTCATAAATCTTTATGGAGCGGCGTTGCCCGGCGCGCGCCCCTTGTCGGGCGCCGACGCGTCTTTGTGGCTCGCATTGACGGGTTCGATGATGGCGATGATCACGTACTTGGCCGTGGTCTTGGCGCGCGATACCGAGGATGACGTCGCCTGGAACGCGCTATTGCTTTCCAAGGGGTTATCGAGCGCTCTGTGTGTGTTTTTCGCGGTCTCCTTGGGGAATACCTTGTTCTTATTGGGCACGCTCATCGATGGGCCGATCTTCCTGCATCTGTTGTTCTTGCGTTACCATGGCGCTGTGCGCGCTACTGACCGGGATGCTTGGCGCGCGCGCTTCAAGAACGGGATGGAAAAATTCTATGAGGTGTGGTTCCTTAAATTCAACGATCCCGTGCATGGGCATGCGTTCTGGGTTCGCTACACGATCTTAAAGACCGCGACCCGCCAGGTGGCGAGTTGCTGGTGGGTATTTTTTGATGGAGACGGGAGTCCGCCTATCTTAGGGCGCCAGGACCTTGCGTTAGAGGAGGTCGATTTCGGCCAGAATGGTCGTGTTTGGAGCCACCGGGCGTGCAACCTTTCGGACACGTCGGCGGACGCTAAGTTCACGCAGGCGAGTTGGGACCTTTCCTGGCAGTCCGCCGGAGCGGCGCCGCATTATTTCATCCCACGGATACTCTGCGCTTTAGGCATCGCCAAGTCGCAGTACTGCGCGCCGATGCCTTTGGGTTATTTTGACGGCCATATCGATATCGGCGGCCGCAAGATCGAGGTCAAACAGGCGTTCGGCAGCGTGGGACATATCTGGGGCACGGCGATGGCGGACAATTGGCGCTGGGCGCATGCGCTGTTAAAGACCGATGATGCCAAAGAGAGCGTGGTCTTCGAGGTTCTATCGGCACAGGCCAAGATCGGACCGATCAAGACTCCGCGTATGACTTTCGCGTATCTCTGGCATGACGGCAAGTTCCATGCCACACCTTCCGTGCGCGGTGCGTTGGTTTCCCGCACGCAAGCCGCCGCCAGCGGCTGGGATTTCAGCGCCGATCTTGGAGACGTCGTGGTCAGCGGGGACTGCAGGCCCGACCCACTGCAAAGTGTGGTCCTTGAGTATGACGATACTGCGGGCAAGAAGCTGCGTTGCGATAATTCGAAGACGGGAACGCTCGGTTTGCATATGAAGAGTAAGAAGGGCGTCTTTCTGGGGGCTTGGGAGAGCGGTGGTTCGGCGGCGGTGGAGACCGTCGTGACGCTGGCTCAAGGTGTCGATTGAAAAGACTGATATTGCGGGTCATCATAGCTTTCGCTTTGCTTTATGTACGCCATGTTGGCGTCACTTTCACCGCCGCCAGGATCGTCTTCGGTATCGCCAGGAGACTTAAAAAAGCGCCCTGGTGGGCGGGTCTTTTGGCGGCTATCGCGGCTTGGAAGATCCGTTGGATACTGCCAGCCCTGTTGCTTGGGAAGTTCAAGTCGTTCGGTTCGTTGGATGCCGCAGATAAACAGCGCTTGCTCGATAAGCTGCAGAATTCCGGCAGTCTGCTCATGCGTATCGCTTTCCTGCCGCTGAAGACCTTCATCGTACTGACGTGTTTTTCGTCGAAAGGAGAGGACCTGCGTGGACGTCTATGACATCGCTGTCGTGGGCTCCGGCGCCGGGGGCGCGTGCGTCGCCGGTGAGACGGCGCGCGCGGGCGCGCGCGTCGTATTGATCGAACAGGGCGGTTCCGCTAAAGTATTCGCGGGAGCCCAGCAGGCAGTCAGCACCTATTATCGTAGCGGGGGATACGTGAGCGCCGTGGGCAACGCCATCTTGCCGATACCTACTGGTGTTGCCCTGGGCGGCACGACCATCATTAATTCGGGCACGTGCATGCGCACGCCGCGCCCGATCGTGGAGCATTGGACCCGTAAGAGTCATGGCGCGTTTGACGCGGATGATTTCGAGAAGTGTCTTGACTTGGCTTGGACCCGTCTTAAAGTCAGGCGCGCCCCGGAACGCACTTTAAGTAAGAGTTCGCGTGCTGTCATCGCTGGCGCGAAACATCTAGGTTTGACGGCCGAGCCGCTCGATCGTTGTGAAACGGGATGTGAGGGCCTTGGCCGTTGCTGTTTCGTGTGTCCTACGGATGCCAAGATGACGTCATACAAAGCGTTTTTAGACGACGTCGCTTCCGGGGTCAACCTCGACTTGCTTTGTCACACGCGTTTGCTTGATATCGATTACAAGAAGAGTGGTATCACATTGCGCGTGAGTGGGCCGCAAGGCGACGGCACCATCACCTGCCGCCGCTTGGTCTTGGCTTGCGGGGCGCTGGCGACGCCGTATTTCGTGCGCTCTTTTCGCCTGGCGCCTAACTGGGTCGCGGCAGGCAACAACCTAAGCGTGCATCCGGCTAGCAAGGTCTTCGCTTATTTTGATGAGCGTATCGAAGGCTGGAAAGGAGTGCCGCAGGGCGCCGGTTTTGACGATCCCCGGTATCCGGACTTGAGGTTCGAGGGTGTTTACACGCCGCCGGAACTTGCCGCGCTCACTATGCCGCTGGAAGGCAGCCGCTTGTCCTGGTGGATGCAGCGTTACGCGCATGTCGCCACCTTCGGCTACATGATCAAGGATAGCAGTCGTGGCTTTATCCGTTATCCGGCAGGGCCAGAGAATCCTTTCATCTATTATCACTTCAACCGCGCCGACAGCCTGCTTTTGGCGCAGGGGGCGCGGCGCGTGGCGGAGGTTTTTTTTGCTGCCGGGGCGCGGCGCGTGGTCGTACCTGTCAACCGTGCGGGCAATGAGTTGGGCGGCAGCGATGAGCTCGCCCGTCTTGATCTTGAGGGGACTCGGGTGCGGCACTATCAGTTGATGGCGTTCCATCCGCTGGGTACGTGTGCCATGGGACGGGTCGCTGGATGGAACCTGGAACTGATGCCGGATGTCTTTGTCTGTGATGGTTCGGTCATACCAGAAAGCCTGGGGGTCAACCCGCAGATCACCATCTACGCATTGGCTTTGCGGCTTGCGCGACATTTGAAGAGTTGATTTAGACTTCTTCTTGTCATCCCGGGCGTAGCGAAGGGTTCACTTTGTCATTCTGAGCGTTAGCGAAGAATCTTTTGGATATCCCGATAGATCCTTCGCTTTGCTCAGGATGACAAGAGGCTCTTCGGGATGGCAAAGGTGGTGATTGACGATGTCGAGAGATACCTTGCTTTAGTGTTGTATAGTGTTGTGAGGATTCATGGCTAATTTTTTCCGTAAAAGACGTATAAAACCGAAATCCAACAAGAATGAGCAGAAAGTGATGCGCGGTATCGACTCGGACCGCAGTGGGCGCTCGCAAGGGACTTTGGCGAGTCTTTATCCGACAGTGCGCCGGCTCACTATCGCTGTCAAATACTTGAGCGTCCAGTCACAGGTCCTTGATGAGTCGACGCAAGAGCTTTCCGTGGAGAGTCCGAGTTCGTTATCCTTTCCTTGCCCTGGGCGCTGCGGCCTGGGTTCGTTCGATCTGGTTTCGGTGATCGGTGAAGCGGTCGATTCCAGGAAGGAATCGGTGCAAGATTCGCAGAAGTGCCAAGAAGCGGTCTATTCGGATTCGCATAACGCCTGCGGTTGTGAGCTTAAGTATAAGATCGATATCGTCTATTTTCCTGCCAGCCGTCCCAATCCCGCCGTAGCCGGTTCTTAAGTCCCTTGTTGTGCTAGCCTGCGGCATTGATTGACCGTGCGCCGCGAGACCACGATGCCGTATTCCTGTGCGAGTTTCTCTGTCAGCAGGCCGTCGGTGGACATGGTAGCGAGCTTGTCCGTCTCGATCCAATGTTTGAGGATGGTCAGGATGACCGTGCGTTGACTGGTGAGCAGGCTCTTTAAAGGCATCTCTTCACCCCAAGGTAGCAGGATGGAGCGCCTGCCTACGGCGCGGCTGACCGTGCTGGGTGACACGCCGATACGCCGGGCCAATTCTCGCAATGATAAGGGTCTGCGTTTGACGTCGTTCCTGCTGTTTAAATAAGGGGTTTGGTTGACGATGATGCGGTTGATGATGTTGAACAAGGTGTCTTGGCGCATGTTCAAGAATTCGATCTTCTTTAAGATGGCGCGCAGTTGGCGCTTTTCCTCGGAGCTTAGGTTTTTCGATCGTTTCCAGACATCGAGCTGGTCGAAATCGACTTCATATTGTCCTCGGGCCCAGTGAGGGGAGAGGAATTCAAAATAGAACCCGTCGACATTGGAGGGGTCTTTGTCGATGCGCGCGATGCAGTTGTAACCTAGACTCTCGCGCGCCGTGCCCGCCATCGGTCTGCTGAATTGTGAGCGCGTGTCGATTTCGACGACCAAGTCGAGGATTTCCTTGGCTTGCTCTTGGGTGATGCCGAGGCGTTTGGCGACGTCGCAGAGCGGGTCAGTGCCTTCACCATAAAGGAAGTAGCGCTCGAAATCGTCCTTGCCGATCTTGCGGATGAGCCCGAGTAGGCGGGAATGGCGCTCAAGTAAGTCCGAGATATCGCTTGAGTCGGAGGCCGCGGCCAGGCCTTCGTTCAACCCATAGAATCCGGAAGCGAGCTTTGCCGCGGGCCAGCGTTTCCTGCGGATGAGGGGTTTGCCGCCTGCAACGCCATGGTAGAGTTCCTTGAATACCGGGTCGGTCTCCAAACCCTCGACTTCTTTGGCCACCTCTGATTCGTTCATGGCGATCCATTTGGCCGCGGCCAAACGGCCCTGCAGGGTTTGACGTACGTTTAGATTTTGAGATAATCGCGCTTCCATGGGAATCTTGGAATATAATCAATTATACCCTTCCGATCGGGCAAGGTATCCGTTTTGATGAGAAAACATCCAGGAACTTCCACGCGCTCTGCGCGCGGCTCCGTGCGTAGTGAGCGTGAGCTTGCGTACTACCAGGCCTTCAGGAATTCCAACGATTACATGTTTTTTACCGATAGCAACGGCGTCATCTTGGATGTCAATGACGCGTTCATCAGGCGCTTCGGCTATGCGGTCAGTGAAGCGGTCGGCAAGACGCCGCGTATCGTGCGTTCACGCCAGACTCCGGTGGAGACCTATCGGCGCATGTGGAGCAGTATCATTGATGTGGGTAAGGGGTATTGGCGTGGCAGGATCGTCAACCGTACCAAGAGCGGCCAGGAGATACCCGTGATGCTTTCTATTACCGCAGTCAGGGGCGCCGCCGGTGAGATCGTCGGCTTTGTCTCTAGCGCCGTGGATTTGAGTGAACATGAGCAATTGCACCAGCGCCTGGCTGCTAATGAGGCATTGGCTACGGTGGGTTCCATGGCCGCGGTCGTAGCCCATGAGATACGCAATCCCTTGGGTTCCATCGTCACGGCCGCCGGCTCGATCGCGAGAGGGGATTTGAATCCCAAGGAGCAGAAACTGCTCATGGACGTTTTGCGTAATGAGAGCGCCCGCTTGAGCAAGACGCTGGGTGATTTTTT
>JBBTGF010000336.1:0-1694 GCA_038041525.1 Elusimicrobiota bacterium
AAGAAAAGAATATCTTGTCATTGTTACTTAAACCCTCGAATGGCTTATATTCAAACACCGTGTCAAAGATGTCCGAAGGCCTCCAATGACCGACGGTGAAGAGTCCGTGATTGACCTTGGTGTCAAGGACGCTCAAGGTCCTTTCGACGTACGGCAGGATGGATCTCGGGAAGATGCCTTTATCACGGGCGGCGATGAGTTTGTCGGCAAAGTCGATCCAAGGCTTGGCGATGAGCCGGTTCTGCTCACTGACATTCTTAGCGTGCCAGACAAAATCATGACCTTGCGCCAGCGGATAATACCCCTGCCTAAGTAAGCGCCAGAATTCCGCCTGCGACAACGGATCATAGTCCGTATCGCGCGCGATGAACGCCAGTCGCATGAACCCATGTTGTTGCAGGAGGTCGTTGAACGCCTTGGGCGCCGGCAGATGAAAAGTATTGTCAAGCGGGTTTTGTGCAAACCCCAGGACCCGCAACCAACTGATGGTTTCTTGAGCTCGTAAATTGTTGAAATGCACCGCTGATCCCTCGGGTAAAATCGAGAGTATGGCGCTGCCATCAGCCTGCGGCTCGACTAATAGATTCGGGAATTTAGCGCTGTTGCGCGCTAGGTATTGCCAGCCTGCGGTTGATTCAAGGTTATCGGAATAAACGCTGAAGCGTTCCTTATTTTTTGCCTTGCCGCGTTTCAATAAAAAGACCGCTCCCATCGTGGCCGCGGCTGCGGCCATCAACCCATGATCGAGATGACTTGCAATACCGGCTAACGCTGTCGGCCCAATCACGGCCGCTACCGCCATGGCAGCCAAGACGCTGAATCCGCGCGTACCGGGATTGGTCTTATTATCCGATTTGCGCCTGCGTAGCGGCGCATCGCCATACAAAGTCGATCCGGGCTCTACAGGCTGCGCCTCAGCCGCCTGGACATTTTCTTTAGCGCCCTCAACGGTTTGTGAATAGATCCGGTACTGGTCTTTGCCTTTATTTTTAGCCGTATAAAGCGCTATGTCGGCATTGGTATAAACCTCGGCCGCGAAATTACGCGCCGCCGCGCTGTCCTCTTTTCTGTCATGCCCTAATGTCCCTTCCTTGTATGCGGTGTCATTAGGGAACACGGAAATGCCGATGCTCAAAGTCTGTTTACCCGCCGCGCCGAAGTCCTCGCCCGCATGCATGTTGCGGATGATGCGCTCAGCGACTTTGCGCGCGCCGAGCAAACCGGTATTGGGCAACAGGATCGCGATCTCTTCACCTCCGACACGGCCGACGAAGTCCACGCCATCATCACGGACCGAATCTTTGATGAGCTTGGCCGTTTCCCTAAGGACCGCGTCACCTGCTTGATGCCCGTAGGTATCATTAACGCGCTTGAAGTTATCGATGTCCGTGGCCAGGACCGCAAAGGGCTCGCCGGTGCGGATGGAATTGCGCACTGCCGTGTTGAGTTTGAGCTCCCAGTGCCTGCGTGTGCCGAGTTTGGTGAGGCCATCCTCGAGCGCTTCAAGTCTAGCTGCCTCAAGATCCTTGTCGAGGTTCTCTTTAGCGGTCTTGAGTTCGACGATCTTGTCTTTTTGTTCGTTGACAGCGGCGGTCAAGGTCTTTGTTTGTTTAAGCGCATTGCGGTAAGCGACCGCCCCCGCAGTAAGCGCCGAGAGCATCATGCCCTCGGCGCCGGTGATACCGATATTCATG
>JBBTGF010000337.1:0-1816 GCA_038041525.1 Elusimicrobiota bacterium
ACATCCTGCCGCTGGGTAGGCGGCACGGGCGTCGGCATGGAGTGCGAAGACTCAACAGGGAGCGGTTTTAGCACCAGTTGCGACCTAAGTCCCGACCTCTGCCAATCAGGCTTAGGCGGACAAACCAAGGCGCCGGCAACGGACGCCGTAAAACCTGCGCAAGTCAAAGCCGCCGCAAGTCCGGCCACCACGCAATATCAAGGGATGAGTTGCACCGTGACCGACGGATATTTTATGTGCGAGGATCCGGCTAAACCCGGATCCGGATTCGGTGGAAAATGCTCATCGACCCCGCAAGCCTGCGCCAGCGCAGGTACCGGGCAAGAACCCCTCCCTGCCACCGAGCCCGAGGCCCAGAGTGACGGCGCTTATACACCCTATTCAGACACGCCGACACAGGCGCAGTCTGATGGTGACGGCATCGCTGACGACGCATCTGATGACAGCGCCAGCGCGCCGCTGGGCAACGTTATGCAACCTCCCAAAGAGGACTTGGAGATCGCAGCAGATGAGACCTCCGACGCCAGCGGACTCGCTGACAGCTTCGAGGGTATCGGCCTGCCGCAAGGCCAGGGCGACCTCTCCGAGCAGCTCATGGCGCTGTCGGAATCACAACTGCGGGACATGGAAAGCAAAGTCGGAGATTTCGGCAAAGAGATCGGTAATCTTCCCAGGAACGCCACGGTATCGAGCAGGAAAGCTTTCCACGGCATCCAATTAGCAGTCTGGGACGCCATCGCGCGCAAGATCAGCCGCGACCATGTGTTCTCACGATTACCCTCGCGTTATTACTCCGATAGCGGCATCTATGAAAAACCCGAGGTCACGATGGAACTGCACCTGATCGCCGAAGACGGCATGCCCGCCCTACTGCGCGACGCATCTTTAGCTGACGAGTGCTATGGCCTGCCCACAGGCAAGTCCGTACGCCACGTCGACATGATCAAACAGTGCAGCGACCTCTACTTCGAGAAGAACCGCAGATTCAGGCTCTAAGATCGCGGTATTTTAAAACCTTGCGTTTTAAGTCCCATCGCTTGTGCGGCAAGACCCTGTTGCACGTCATGGGTAAGAAAAACCAGATCGATATCAAGGCCCTCTTTGACTAAGATCGCACTTGACACATGGATGGCGTCTAATGTCCCAACCTGCACCGGGAAGCTCTGCGCGGCCCTATGGATGACGTCTTCACTCAATTCGACCAACTCCAAACAATCGAGGAGTTCCCGGAACTTCTGGTTCAAACCCGCGATCTCGACATCCGACAAAGCGCCGCCAAGCCTCCTGCGATCCAAGACTCTTAAACACTCGACTTCAGCCAGGCGGCTGGTAAAACACCGCTCCCAGTGGCCCCAAGGGGAGACCGCCTCGGGATCATGGAAGAGCTTTCTTAAGAGAACAGATGAATCCAGATAAACGCGTGGTATCAACGCCGGTTCCTGTCTTGGCGCAATAACTCGACAGCGTCGATCTTCTGTTTTGGAGCCATCCCCTTAAAATGCCGCAAGCTTGCAATGGGCCGCCGTGCCGGCGCGATCACCAGAGCGCCCGCGCCCTTAGAGGAAGCGATCAGCCTAGCGATAGGATGCTTCCTCTCTAACACCAAAACCTCCTGCCCCTTTTTGACATGCGCAAGATAAAAACTCAACTTGGCCTTAAGATTGGCAATGTTAGTCTGCAACATAGTCATATTATAGTCATATATAGTCATATTGTCAAGCACACAAAATATACACTCCGGACGCCTGGGAGTTAAAGCCCTTATTTCAACAAAGTGGTTATTAGAAATTTCAGAGGAATGCAGACTTCATACTGA
>JBBTGF010000338.1:0-3407 GCA_038041525.1 Elusimicrobiota bacterium
GTGTGCATACGGATATGCTACCTCCTATCCGTTGCATTAAATTATTGACTCCAACTTATAAAAAATCACCGTACATTATATATTGTACGGTGAAAAATATAATATTCCGTTGCGGGCGCGTAGAAGCTGGCAGAGCAAGGTCTTTATTTTCCTTCTATCTGAATTCAGCTCCACCGCTTGCATAGTTGCCTTCCTGGATGAAGTTCCCATCGTTATTAAAGAGAATGAGGCTTTGTTTCATATTGAGTATTAGTAAAGGTGCTCCGAAAGTCTGGGGTTGGTAGCTTGTTGTGATAGTGGGTGAATTACCCTGTCATTCCGGAACCTACGAAGCAGGTGTCCAGAATCCAGACTCAATCCTGAATCTGGATTCTGGCTTTCTCCGGAATGACGCAATAGAAAAGTTATTTCTTACCGACTAAGGGTGCGACGAAGAGCTCTGGCGTCAACCAGGGGTTGATACGGTTGAGTTTGCTTAAGATCTTGTCTTTCTCTTCTTGTGTTTTGGCGACCGAGAATTTAGTTCGCAACTTGCCGATCTTTTCTTGCCGATTGCGGCGTTTAGTCTTGGCGGCGGAACGGACACGTTTGTTAGCCATGGATATACCTCCGTTTAAAAATCAGTCAGAGTACTATTCTACATCCTCTCAAGCAGGATAAATTTAAGATATCTGGTCTCCGGCATGCCGATAAGGATGGGGTGGTCTTTCGCTTGCTGGCCGGTCGCTAGATGACGCGCAGCGCGTCCGAGGCGTAGCGTGGCGCTGGCCGCGGCTTCCAACGTCTCATCGAGGCTGATGTGATGCGAGCAGACGCTGACTGCGGTCAAGCCGCCTTTGCCGGTACGCCGCAGCGCCGCTTCGATCAGGCGTGAGAGTTTTTTGAGCGCCATGGGCTTGTCTTTTTTCCCCGGGCAGATGTTGGGCGGGTCGATCAAGACCAAGTCGAACTCGCCGGCGCCCTGTTGCAGGTACTCTTCGGCGTCCGCTTTAAGGCAATCGAGTTTTTCCGCGAAGCCGTTGGCCGCGGCTTGCGCTTCGCAGGTTTCCAGCGCCTTCATGGAAGAATCCACCGCCAGTGCGCTGGCCGCCCCCGCTTTGAGCAATGAGAGGCTGAAAGCGCCGGTGTAGCTAAAGACGTCGAGCACGCGGCGGCCTTTAGCGTAAGCCGTCAAGAGCGCCCTGTTGTCGCGGGAGTCGAGATAAAAACCGGTCTTTTGTCCGTGCTGGCAGTCTATCTGCATCTGCAATCCATCGATCATGACGGTCAAAGGGCCTTGCGGCGGTTCTCCATGGGCGGTGACGGGTTCGGGAGGGGTTTCCAAGCCCTCCAACCGGCGCAGGGCATTGTCGTGTTTGAGCGTGATGGAGCGCGCGGGGAACACTTCAAGCATGGCCGCCATGATCTCGGGCCAGAAGGTCTCTAAAGGTTTGGAGAGTATCTCGCAGACGATGTGTTCGCCGTATCTGTCCGCGATCAAGCCCGGGATGCCGTCTGATTCCCCGAACACCCAGCGGTAGGCGGTTTCCTGGGGGTAATAGTTCTGTCTAAGCATCCATGCGGTAGTCAATTTTTTACGCCAAAAAGCTCTGTCGATGAGCAGCGGCTCATGGGTGATCAGGCGGGCCGCGATGAGGCTGTGGGGATTGTAGAGCGCCATGCCGACGAAGGCTCCGGTCGAGGAGCGCACGCCGACTAAAGTCGAGTCCTTTAGTTCAGCCGGTTTGGCGACTTCGTTGGAGAACACCCAAGGGTGCCCGGCGGCTCCCAGGAGGCGTTTCTCTTCGTGCGGTTTTAAGACGATGTCGTTAGCGGGCGCGGCGTTGTCAGCCATAGAGATGATTGTGCCAGTTTACACCGGCTTTAGCGCATCAAGGTTTTGCGCGCTTCGGTGAGCGCGTCGTCGTCGGTATGGGCGCCGCGCGCGATGCCGCTTAATAGCCCGGTCAGATGGGTCAATTGTGCGATCGGGTTGCCCTCCTGCGCGCGGATATCCGGGTCGATACCCCCACCCCCCGAACCATCGCCGATAAAGCGGCCGGAAGGTAGATGATAACGCGCTGTTGTGAGCGCCGCGCCGTAGCCGGCCTCGGGGATGTCCTTGAACACGGATTGGATGATGCCTTTGCCGAAGCTCTTGGAGCCGATCAAAGTGGCGCGTTTATGGTCTTGCAGGATGCCCGCCACGATCTCGCTGGCTGAAGCGGATTCGCCATTGATAAGGATCGCCAGGGGGATATCTTTGAGCAGGCCGTCGGCGCTGCAGGCGGTGGCCTCGATCCTGGTCGTGGCGCGGGATTCGATGAGGCGGGCATCGCCGGGTAAGAAGAGGCACGAGATCGTCAATGCCTCGAACACACTGCCCCCGGGATTGAAACGCAGGTCGACTATCAAAGAGCGCGCTCCTTGGGTGATGAGCGTGGAGGCCGCCGCCCTGAATTTCTTACTCGCGCCGTTAGGAAAACTCTCCAAATAGAGATAGCCGACGCGTCCGGGGAAGGTCTCGGCGTGGATCACGGGAAGGTCGACCGTTTTACGTATCAGGTTCGCTTCGATCTTTTTGCTCGTGTTTCGTTGCGTGCGTAGGACGGTGACCTTGAGTCGGCTACCTTGCGGGCCACGCAGCAGGCGGTTGACTTCTTTGCCGCTTAAACCCAGCGTCGAACGCCCGTTGATGCGCGTGATCTTGTCGCCATCTTTGAGTCCGGCATCTTGCGCGGCGGAACTAGGAAGGATCTTGACCAGGTCGATGGGTGACCCGACTTTTTTCTTGTGCGTGATGACGCCGGTTCCGCTGAATCTGCCATGCGCCATGTCCATGTACTCATTGAAAATTTGCGGCGTCATGAAGCGGGAGTACCTGTCCGCTGATGCGTACATGCCTTTGAGCGCGCTATCGCGCATGTTACGTTTGTTGCGGTTTCCAGGGAATTCGCTTTGAGCCAGGGCGTCGATAGTGGCCACGCTGTCTAAGAATCCTTCGGGCGTCAGGTCGTCGGCCAAGGCGGCGGCCAATACTTCAGCGGCATTGCGGGTCCCCGCATTGAGCAAGACGGCGATGCGTAGGCCGACATACGGGCCATCGCCGTTTTCTTTGTGAAAGGACAAGGACCATGCGGCGGTCTCTTTCGTGAACACCGGCATCCCTTGTTTGAGGAACAGTGACGCGATTGCCGCCGCCGCATCCATGTCCGTGCCGCCAGCGTCGCGCAAGTCGAGTACCAGGGCGCGTATGCGGGTCTTTTTCATGTCGGATAATGCCGAGGAGAACGTTGACGGGGCCCGGTTGTCGATGGAATGAAGATGGAGATAGCCGATGCCTTTGGCGATCATGCCGTGGCGCATGGGCTTGGGTGCGACGTTCTGGCGCGTTAAGACGGTCTCGATGATGGTTTCCTCGCCGTCGC
>JBBTGF010000339.1:0-1792 GCA_038041525.1 Elusimicrobiota bacterium
CGATACGAGCAATCATCGCGTCATGATTTTCGACGCCGAGGGTAGGCTGCTCCGGCGTCTTGGCACAGGCAAGACGGCGCTAGGCAACGAGGGGTTCAACTCCCCTGGCGCCGTCAATATCGATTCGCTGGGTAACATCTACGTCGCGGATTCCTGGAATCATCGTGTCCAGCTTTTCGATGCAAAGGGCGGGTATCTCGATTCGTTGCGGGGCGTTGGTGATGATGCGGCCTTTGACGAGCCGATAGCAGTGGCGGCGGGCGCTTCCGGAGATGTTTTTATTGCAGATTCCCGCCGTGGTTGCGTGGATAGTTTTGTCATGACTGCCTTGAAGATGACCGCGGGTTTAGATGGATATGAACCCGTCATGCGCGATAAGTTCATTGGCAAGATCGAAGGCTTGGTCCGAGGCATGGGAGCGTCGGTTTTGACGTTCATCTTCCAGAGTTACGACACGGAGCACGCCATCGGCATTTTACAGCGATTTTTAGCAGCCGTCCCCGCTTATCTTCCTGGACGGCGCAAAGTCATCATGAGCCGGGATCTGGAGAGCAAAATGACCGCGGGATTCCTTAAGGACCTCACGGCGCATGAAGCGGCGGTATTGACCCGGCTGGAGTATTTGAACGACCCGCAGACGATCGATCTGATGTCCGTTGGCAGAGTCGATGACCTGATGACCAAGGATTTCGTGCGCGCCGATCGTGAGCTCGTCCGCGCCATCTGGGGCGTCGTCACTTTGGGAGTCAGGGGAAGGCTCGACGTCAAAAGGGTCACGGATGCGCTGTATGTTTTAAGCGAGACTAATGCGAGGGATTTCAAGGCTTTATTCAATTCATTGGCTTGGGACAGCGACGGCCGGTATAAAGATTTTGAAATCAATGCCAAGTTGGTCTGGCCGATCGATTTGGCGGCCATCTTGCAGAGTATGCGCCAGGAAGCCAAGGACGGCAATTCCGGGGACACCATACGCAATTCGGATTCCGAATTGCGTATGGTGTCCCCGGAAAAGGCCATTGATTCAGACGAATCAAGGTGGGTGTCACCGGAATCACCGACGACAGGCATGGTCCGTCGTGATGACAAGGACTTTCGCGCCAGGATATTCGCTGACCTTAAATTCAACCTCAAGGTCGATGGGCAGATGGGCAGGACGAGTGACAGGGACAGCGGCATCGCGGCGTTGGCCGCCAAGATCGACGCTTTGCCGGAAAGCGAGTCGCTGCAAGGATTCATACCGGCTTTAAGATCGGTCCTGTACAGTCTGCAAGAAGGTGAACGGCCGTCGCAGGCAGATCTGCGTATTTTGCTTGCTATCACCGGACGCAAGCACTCGGCCGCAAAGTTCCTGCCGTACAGAGAAGCTATTCTAAGGGATTTGCGGGTCTTGTATCGTTCGGAATTTGGGACTAGCGGCTCTGTCCGTGGTTTTTCCAAGCTTGAGACTCTAGGTTCTATCGCAGTCGCAGCGGTGTTGTTGGCTTCAGGCTTGGGGGTTTGGGAGTTGTGGCATTGGTTGGATTCCGTGGATTGGCTCAAGGTTTTTATCCCATATTTTTGGTCCTCTCTCTTTGCGCTACCTGCCCTTGGGGCCGTCATCTGGGACCGTTTCCAAGAGACCGGGGTTCATAATTCGATTTTAAGTCCCAATATTCCTCGATTCATAATCGACAAACATAGGATGCAATCAAACCTTAGCGGGGAAAGGCTTCCTTTCGGATCGAAGCATTACGCGCAAGGGATCGACCCGCGCTCAATCGTGCTGCGCCCATCGGGTCTTGGCGGGAATAAG
>JBBTGF010000340.1:0-5541 GCA_038041525.1 Elusimicrobiota bacterium
ATGGACTGCCTCCGCGTCGCGCATGGGCGCCGACATGCCCACGGGTGACCCGTTCATCAAAGCAGGGTTGGATTACAAGCAATGATCGATAGATACGTCAGCAGAGAAGAACTGCGCAGGCTGCTCTCGGCGCTCGTCGTGATCATCGGCGCGATCTCGCTGTACGCGCTATTCGCTTTCATCATCCTTCCGGGGATCTTGAGCAAGAACCGGCCGCTAGTTTCCGGGCGTCCCTTGCAAGGATTCTCCGGATGGCTCGATCCCGCCGAACAACCTGCGGCCAAGGGCTACACCAAACCTCCCGTCGACCCACAACGTCTGATGACGCCGACTGCGGAAATGACCGCTCTTGGTGCGCAACTCTACAAACGCGATTGCGCCGCCTGCCATGGCGCACAAGGCAAGGGGGATGGCCCATCAGCCGCCAGCCTCAAGCCTGCACCACGCGATTTCACCCACCCTGACGGCTGGAAGAACGGCCATAGTATCACCCAGATATTAAAGACTTTGACATCGGGATTCCCCGGGACCGCCATGGCGTCCTATGATTCCATGAGTCCTAAAAATAAGATGGCGCTCATCCACCACGTGCGCTCCCTAGGCGCCTTCGCTCACGGCAACGACCCAGCCGCCAACATCGAAGCGCTTAAAAAACGCTTAGCCTTAAGCGCCGAGGTCGTCCCTAATAAGATCCCGGTCAGTCAAGCGATAGCGCGGATCGCCGCTGCCGTACGGCCCGCGGACCTGCATCTTAACGATGACGGGATCGTCACACTTTTCATCCATGACAAAGACGCAGCGGCACGATTCCTCTTGGCGAATCCCTCCTGGAGGGACGCCGCCGCGCGACTGACCCGTTTAGCCTTAGCCGCGGCTCCCGGCAACGGCTTCAACGCATCCGGCGCCCGCCACAGCAATACCCAATGGCAAACCCTCTACAACAGACTCCGCGCAAGAGAGGTCCGCAAATGAGATTCTTCACCGTCTTGATACTGGCGAGCGTCTGCGGTTCAGGCCTTCATGCGCAAGACCAAACCACGGACTTGCAGGTTAAGGAGCGCCTCGGCGAAACCATAGCGATAGATACGCTGCTACGCGACGAAAACGCCAAAGAAGTGATCTTGAGCCGCCTGATCGACAAACCCACGCTCTTGACGCTCAACTATTTCGCTTGTGCGGGAATCTGCACCCCGATGCTCGTGGGCGTCGCCGAAGCGGTCGACAAGATGGGTTTACAAGCGGGAAAGGATTTCCAGATCATCACTGTGAGTTTCGATGACAAGGACACGCCTGACATCGCCAGGCAGAAACGGGATAATTTCATCAAACTCATCGGCAAGCCCCTGCCTCAAGACGCCTGGCGGTTCTTGACCGGGACCTCCACCGAAACCAAAGCGCTGGCTGATTCCGTCGGGTTCCCTTTCCTGCCCAATGGTCTCGAATATATCCATCCTGGCGTCATCATGATGCTCTCCCCGAAAGGCGTGGTCACGCGCTATCTTTATGGCGAGAGCTACCTTCCGGCAGACCTGGATATGGCAGTCACGGAGGCTGCCCAAGAGATCCCCCGCCCATCCATCGCCAAGGCGTTCAGATTCTGCTTCAACTACGACCCGGCAAGCCGTAAATACGTCTTCGATCTGACACGAGTCACCGGTATCGTCATCCTGCTGCTGGCCGCGGCATTCGTCGCGGTCATCACGCTGAAACGCAAAGGAAAGGCTTCCTGATGAAAAAACCTTGAGCTATCTCGATAGCAGCGCCCGTCCGGGATTCTTAAGCTGGGTCACTTCCACCGATCATAAACGCATCGGCATCCTTTATCTGGCATCGATGATGACTATGTTCTGGGTCGCAGTCGCCTTGGGCGTGCTCATGCGTATCGAGCAACTGACCACGGGACCCACCATCATGGGACCGGCCGCCTACAACGCCATGTTCACAGTCCATGGCGTCATCATGGTCTTCATGTTCGTGATACCCGGCCTGCCGGCGGTCTTCGGGAATTTCTTCCTGCCCATCTTGATCGGCGCCGAAGACGTCTCCTTCCCGAAGCTCAATCTGCTCTCATGGTATTGCTTCATCACAGGCGCGGCCTTAGCCGTCGTGTCGCTGTTCGCGGGCGCCGGAGCTCCCGATACCGGTTGGTCCTTCTACGCGCCCTACAGCCTGCGTACGGGGACCAATGTCTCCTTGGCCCTAGTGGCCGCGTTCATCCTGGGATTCTCCTCGATACTCACCGGTATCAATTTTATCACCACGATCCATAGGATGCGCGCGCCCGGCATGGGTTGGTTCAATATGCCGCTGTTCCCCTGGGCACTCTATGCGACAGGCTGGATCCAGGTCCTGGCGACCCCCATCGTCGGCATCACCTTGGTCCTGGTCATCCTTGAGCGCGCCTTCGGTATCGGGGTCTTCGATCCGGCCAAAGGCGGCGATCCGATCCTTTATCAACATTTGTTCTGGATCTATTCGCATCCCGCAGTCTACGTAATGATGCTGCCTGCCATGGGGGCCATCACCGAGATCATCCCGACTTTCGCGCGGCGCACTATCTTCGGTTACAAAGCTATCGCCTTCTCCTCGATCGCTATTGCGGCCTTGGGCTCCTTGGTATGGGCGCATCACATGTTCACCAGCGGCATGGGCGAACTCGCCAACCTCATCTTCTCCCTCTTGACCTTCGTAGTGGCGGTACCCAGCGCGATCAAGGTCTTTAACTGGACAGCGACCCTCTATAAAGGTTCCATCAGTCTCGAACCGCCGATGCTTTATGCGCTCTCTTTCATCTTTCTATTCTGCCTAGGCGGCTTGACAGGCGCCATGCAAGGCGCCCTAGCCGTCAACATCCACTTACACGACACCTATTTCATCGTCGGCCACTTCCACTACATGATGTTCGGCGGGGTAGGCTTCGCCTTCTTCGCGGCGCTGCTATACTGGTATCCTAAGATGTTCGGCAGGATGTATAGTTTTAAAGCTGCCTATGCGGCGTGGCCCCTCATGTTCATCGGCTTCAACGTGCTCTACATGGGATTCATGATCTTAGGCATCATGGGCATGCCGCGACGGTACTTCGACCATCTCCCGCAATACCACTGGCTGCATGTCTTTTCGACCGTCGGCTCCTGGGTTTTAGTCGCGGGGATGCTCATCTTCTTTGCCAACCTCATCATCTCTTTGTTCAAGGGTAAAAAAGCGGCCGATAACCCCTGGGGCGGCGTCACGCTGGAATGGAAGACATCGTCACCGCCACCGCTGGAGAATTTCTCGCAGCCACCACATGTCCCCGAACATCCGTATATGTTCAATCCTGTGAGCCATAGATGAGCGCCCACGTACACACAGACAACGAAGGCGGCAAGATCGGCATGTGGCTGTTCTTATTCACGGAGATGATGCTCTTTGGCGGGCTCTTCATCACTTATTCGGCCTTACGCAGCCTCTATCCCGCGGATTTCCAAGAAGCAGGCAGCCATTTAAACCCGGTCTTTGGCATCGCCAACACCTTCGTGCTGCTCACCAGCAGCTTGTCTATGGCGCTGTGCATAACGGCGTTGCAAAAACGCGACCACAAGAAGAGCCGACTGTTCCTGGCCATCACCATCCTGCTAGGTTGCGTCTTCCTTGCCAATAAATACATCGAATGGATCCACGAGATACATATGGGGATATATCCCAGCGGTCCCGGCCTAGCGGGAAAACCCTTTGGGGAGATCCTCTTCTATGGACTATATTTTTCCATGACCGGTCTACATGGACTCCATGTCATCATCGGCATCATCCTGCTTTCAGTGATGCTCATACTCTTAGAGCGCAGAGCGATCGATCATGAGCATCATCTAATACTTGAGAACTCGGGGCTCTATTGGCACTTGATCGACGTGGTATGGATATTCTTGATGCCCCTATTCTATCTGGCGGCGTGATCGATATGGAGAACAAGACGCACATCATCGGCTACCCGGTCTTCGTAGCGGTCTGGCTGGTACTACTGGCGCTGACGTCAGCTTTAGTCGCCATCAGCCGCGTCTCACATACCGCGGCTGTCTGGGCTATGATCCTCTTGACCCCATTGAAAGCGAGCCTAGTCTTCTATTACTTCATGCATCTAAAATACGAACGCGCGTTCTTGAAAGCCATGGTATTGGCCGCGATCGCGTTCCTAGTGGTCTCGATCAGCATGTTGTTCCTAGATTTCTCATTCAGGTGACGTGATGGGCATCATCAAACGAGCATCCGATATCGGCGCCGGCGCAGACCAAGTATTCCTGGGCATCTTTGCCGTGTGTCTGGCGGTCTTGGTCCTAGTGACCGGGGTGATGGTCTACTTCGTCATCCGTTACAGCCATAAGAATAACCCGAGACCAGTCGACATCGAAGGCAACTTTTGGCTCGAAACCGTCTGGACACTTGTGCCCCTGGCGATCTTCCTGGCGATGTTCTACTTCGGTTGGACCAACTACGCCAAGATGCGCAACCCTCCCCGCGACGCCATGCAGATCGAAGTGACAGCGAGACAATGGGCCTGGGGCTTCGAGTACCCCAACGGCAAAAAGACCAAAGAACTCATCTTAGCTCTCAACCGGCCGGTCAAGCTCGACTTGATCTCACAGGATGTGATCCACGGCTTCGCGATAGCGGCCTTCCGCGTTAAAGCCGACGTCATCCCGGGACGCACGAATTTCACCTGGTTCACACCGACCGCCGAAGGCGTCTATGACTTGCAATGCAGCGTCATCTGCGGCGTGAGCCACAGCTATATGTTGGCCAAAGTCAGGGTCATCCCCGAAGAAGAATTCAAAAAGTGGTATTTCAGCGATCAGGACTGACGCTCTTTACCGAGCTCATCAGGTTCAAGATATCCCTGATTTCGACCGTATCGGCCATCTGCGTCTTCATCCTGGCCGCTCATCATATCCCGGCGATGATCGTCCCTTTGTTCCTAAGCGTATTCCTCTTGTCCGCCGGGGCGAGCGCCTTGAACCAATGCCAGGAAAAAGACTTAGACGCCCTGATGACACGCACCAAAGACAGGCCGCTGCCTTCAGGAAGACTCTCTTTGCCCGCCGCCCTCGCCATTTCGGCCGGACTCATCATCTGCGCGCTGTACATGCTCGCGCTTTACGCGGGGACGCTGCCTGCGGCGCTTGGCGCTGTCGCCCTCCTCTGGTACAACGGCGTCTACACCTATCTTAAACGCGTCAGCGCTTATGCCGCGATCCCCGGCAGTGCCATCGGCGGACTCTCTGGCGCCATCGGCTGGAGCGCGGCGGGTGGCGGCTTGGATGACCCGAGATTCATCGCGGTTGCGATCTTCTTATGCCTCTGGCAGATACCGCATTTCTGGCTGCTAGGACTCCTGTTCGCGGACGACCATCGACGGGCCGCTCTACCGACACCGTCCCAGACGCTATCGGATAGACAGCTCGCCCTCATCTCTTATGTCTGGATCATAGCCACAGCGCTGACGGCGATGCTCTTAGCTCTCTACAGGGTCATCTCCAGCGCCGCAGGACTCCTCCTGCTAGGCGCAAT
>JBBTGF010000341.1:0-4548 GCA_038041525.1 Elusimicrobiota bacterium
GGTCATCATGGCGATCTTGACGCGAGCAAAGAATGCCTCTGTCGGATGCGTGAAAACAAACCCTCCCGCCGACTTTGCCAGCGCGCCGATGATATGATCGACTAACATGTAGCCTAACAATGCAAACGCCAGGCAGCAGATAAGACAAGTCCATAATCTACTGCTCAATTCCTGCAGATGATCGAGCAAAGGGACCGGTTCGTCGGTCACCCTGCCACCTCGACAAGCGTATACGGCATCCTAACACCCATGACTTGCCTATGTAAATGTCGAGGTGATAGGGCCATGGATATGATTATACTCCCCCGCTCGCACGGGAAAAGAATAGAATAATCTTAGCTAGCCACACGCCTATGGACAAGAATTGGGACGTCCTCATCATCGGTGGCGGCATCACCGGAGCCGGCATCTTCAGGGACTGCGTGTTACGTGGCCTCAAGGCGCTGCTTGTGGAAAGAGGCTCCATCGGCCGTCAAACCACGGCTAATTCCTCCTGGTTGTTGCATGGGGGTCTGCGTTATCTCGGTTACGATACCGAGATGACACGTCAGAGCTGTTGGGACGCAGGACGCATCTTACGCATGGCCCGTCCTCTCTGTCGCAGATTACCTTTCCTGTGGCCGGTCTATAAACATTCGGCCCACAGCATGGATAAGATCGAGACCGTGTTGGAGATCTATGACCGGCTGCATAAGACGAAAGCCGGCAGACCGCACATGCGCATGGGCCCTGCCAACGCACTCAAGCTTTTACCAGGACTCAACCCCAAAAGACTCCTCGGAGCGCTCACCTTCGATGAATGGCTCATCGACCCTGTCGCCTTGACCAAAGGACTCCTAGCATACAAGAACACCTCCGAATGGTGCGAGCATACGGCCGTATCCGGTTTCACCATCGACAACAACCAGATAACATCGATCCATCTACGGACCTCAAGCGGCCAGCAGGAATCGATTTGCGCGCGTATCGTCGTCAATGCCGCCGGACCCTGGGCGGGACGCGTCGCGGCACTGGCGGGACTTGACCTGCCGATGGCGCCGCGCAAAGGCATCCACTTAGTCTACCCCGGACGCATCACGCCCTTCGCAGTGATGGCTGAAGGACTCAAGCGCGGTCACCATCTCTTCACCATCCCCAGACAAGATTCGACCCTTATCGGCCCCACGGATGACCCGGTGACAGGCGACTTAGACACTCTCAAACACACGCCTGAAGAGACGCGCTACCTTTATGATTCGATGCGTAGAGTGTTGCCGATGCTACCGGCTGACTTCTCGGGTGTCACCCTGGGCGTCAGACCCTTGGTCTTCCAGCAGACCAGCGCCGCCCTGTTATCACGCGACCATGAACTCATCGACCATGAAGGCCGCGACGGCATCGACAATCTCATCACCATGACCGGCGGCAAGATATCGACTTTCCGGCTGATGGCCGAGGAAACCACCGACCTAGTCTGCCAGAAGCTCGATATCCAAGCCGAATGTAGCACGCATCTAAAGACCCTGCAAGGATATCCGCTTCCTGACGACCTATTGATCAAACCTCCTTCATCCCACCGGCATGCCAGCCGTTTTACGGCGCGTAAGAAGAAATGGCAAGCGACGCTGCTCATCGTACGGCAATACGTCAAACACTGGTATCTGCGTCTGACCACCATGACGGCATTGGCCACGACGGATGATTTCGAGCGCAACTACAACGAACAGGAAACACCGCCCGAGCCGGTCCCCGAGCTCATCGCGCGCTTCGGCAGAGACCGTATCCGCTATGAAGACGAAGAGCTCCTGCCTTATTGCCGCGACAAATGGCCCCGCGCGCTCTGGTGGGACGAAGCGCGCCTGCGTAGCAACCGGCCCGTGGCTGCCGTGATCCTGCGTAGCGCTCAAGATACCAGTGATCTGATCGCTTTAGCCAAGGAACATAAGCTCACGATCACGGCCCGCGCCGCCGGTTCGGGAGTCTTGGGTGCGGCCATCGGACACACTCCGACGACGCTGATAGCCGACATGAACATGCTCGATGCCATCAGCGACATCGAGACCGCCAAGATCGGCGCAAAGAATCTTCCCGCCGTCAGAGTCCAAGCCGGCGTCTTAGGCAAGGACCTTGAAGCCCACTTGAACCGTCGCGGTTTGACTTTAGGTCATTTTCCCGCATCTTTGGATATCTCCACTGTAGGCGGCTGGATCAACACCCGGGCATCAGGGCAGCTCTCCGGCGTCTTCGGGGATATCTCAAAAAGAGTCTTGTCACTCACCGCGGTCTTAGCGGATGGCTCGATACGCGTCATCGACGATACCACAGCCTGGATCGGCTCTGAAGGGACATTGGGTATCGTCATCGATGCGCTCTTGAAAGTCGAACCCTTAGCGCACTCAAGACTGTTCCAGGCTTTTGAGTTTAACGAGATGCACGACGCGATCGCAGCCATCAAGCAGATACGCTCATCGGGCTTGCGCCCTTGCGTGATGCGTCTTTATGATGGTCTTGACCGGCTCGCTAACGGCCCAAAAAACCATAAGCCTCTACGCCGCGGCGGGCTGCGCTATCGCTTCAAGTTCTCTCTATTCTCTTGGCTGATGCGCCGCGCCGCAACAGTCAACGCTCTTACCGGGACAAGCGGCAGCAGGTTAGGTCTCAAACCCCTGTTACTACTGGTCTTTGAAGGCGACGACGCGGGTCAGCGCAAACTCGCCACCAGCTCCCTATTGCGCAACCTGTACGCGCATGACCTGGGCCGGGGCCCAGCAAGTATCTGGTGGAAGGAACGCTATAAACTCGATTTCGGACATGTCCTCGAATACTATCGCCGCGGCTGTTTCGTCGACACACTCGATGTCTTCGCTGCCTGGGACAAGCTCTTTGGCGTCTATCAAACGGTGATACGCGCACTCTCGGGTCACGCTCTAGTCATTGCCCATATCTCACACGAGACCGATGAAGGCGCCTGCATCTACTTCACGCTAGCGGGCAAAGCCCGAGACCGCAGGGCGACTGTGGACCTCTACGACAAAGTATGGGGGCTGGCAATGGAAGCCTGTATCGCGGCGGGCGGCCAAGTCAACGACCATCATGGCGTTGGCTCGGCGAAACTGCCCTGGCTCGAACATGCAGTGACCTACACTTGGCTAGAGCGTTACCGGCAGGAAAAGTCCAAACTCGACCCCGAAGGTCTGCTGAATCCGGGAAAACTCATCCGCCGCGCCTGACCGCCGCGAGGGCAGCTTCGACGTCGTCAGTCCACAACGCATCGACGCCATAAGCGATAAGGCGGCTGATATCATGCGGCTGATTAGCGATCCCCGAAGAGACCTCGATACCGGCGTCGCGGCAACGCGCGATCTCTGCAGTAAAATCAGTCAATGCCAGCGAAGTCCAAAATAAGGTATGCGCGCCGAACTCATTGTTCCAGCCCGTGCATACCGACTTAGCGCCGAGAGCCTGCGCTTGGCGGCAGATACCGAAGGGCGCTATCGGCATCAATGCCAATCCGATAGAAGCATCACAACGGCGCGCGTACTCCAAAAGCTTTCTGCGCGTCGAAAAAGTCAATATGAACGACCGGTCTGTGACGCCGGCAGCCGCGATCGCCTTGACCAGCTTGGCGACAAGCTCTTCGGAATCTATCTGCAGGTCGAAATAACACTGTAAACGAGGTGTCGCTACTAATAGATCGAGGATGTCATCAAGCAACGCGACCGGCTCTTTATCCAGGACTCGCAACCGCCTGAAGCTATCGGTGTCAAGCCCTGCCAAAAGGCCTCTTCCTTGCGTGACCCTCTCGAGCGTCGCGTCATGGAACAAAGCGATACGACCATCGCGCAGCAGACGCACGTCGCATTCGACGGCTGCCGCACCCAGAGCCGCGGCGCGCTTGAAGGCTGCGATCGTGTTCTCCGGAGACGTCAATGCCCCGCCGCGATGAGCGTAGACCTTGATCACGATGCCACAACCACCTACTCGGCGCCTTCGGGATCATAATGCGCGGTGACATCGGCCCCATTAAAACGCTGTTTGATCTTATAGATCAAGCTCTCCGTAAGGTCATGGGCTTGCCGGAACGTCAGTGAATCCTTGAGCTCGACATGCACGTCGATGAAATATTTACTCCCCGCCTTGCGCGTTCGCAGATCATGGAATCCGATGACGGCGCTGTCGAAATTATTGATCAATCCTTCAAGATCCTTATGTTCTTGTAACGTCATGCCTTTATCCAAGAGCTCGCTTGCCGATGCCGCAAGGATCTTCCATGCTTCAGAGACGATGTAGACCGCTGTGATCGCGGCGATGCCTAGATCCCAGGTGACATTGCGCGTATAACTCACGAGCCCCAGCGCCACTAACACGCCTAAGTTCGAGAGCACGTCTGTGAGGTAGTGCAACGTCTCCGAACGCATAATGGTGGAACCCGACTCGTCCGCCGCGCGCTTGAGATTGCGGCTATGATAGATGCTCAAGCCCAAGGAAAACGCCATCACCGCGATGCCTAAAGAGCTCGATTCAAGCTGCGCGCCCGCGATATATCTGCGGACCGCTTCAGCCAACAAC
>JBBTGF010000342.1:0-2101 GCA_038041525.1 Elusimicrobiota bacterium
CCCGCGTGGAGGGTCTTGGCATCAACAGCAAAAACATGCCCCATACGCGTGAACCCGGCATCAAAGCGATACATACCGAACGAACCTGTTTCAAACCTAAGGTTGACATCGTCGGCTTCCCTGGCAACAAGCTTGACGTCGAAATAATGCTTATCCTCATTAGTCTTAGCGAACATATCCTGACGCAACTGCAAGCGCAACGAGGATTTCGAGTTATACCAATACTCGTTGAATTTTGCGGCATGCTGATCGCCGTTTAAAACCAAGATGCTCACCTCGGAAATCCCCGTGATGTCACTAGCTCTAGCATCCAGCGACAGGCAGGTCACAAGAAGCCCCGTCAGAAACGCGATGTTTTTGATGTTTTTGATGTTTTTCATGTTCTCCCCCCTGTCACCGTGCGAACATCTTCCCGTTAGGATGGTTACTGCCATGTATATTCTGATGGCAATTCGTACAACCGTCAGCCGTTCCTTGGATATTGATCTTTCTCATTAACCCGTCGCCGGTGGTCGCGGGATTACTTGCATACAGAGTCCCCGGATGATGCTCTTGCGAATGACAGCTCTGACACAAGAATGGCAACTTTCTAACCAGCAGCCGGTCCGATTTGGACCCATGCGGTGTATGGCAGATACTGCACTGCTCCACGACCGGACGATGTTCCCAGAGATACGGACCGCGCTTTTCCGCATGACACTCAAAACACTTCTCATTGACAGTGTTGGCGGAAATAAGCTTCTTAGTGGCCGTGCCATGAGGATTATGGCAATCGCTGCACTTGACTTTGCCCTCATTGATAGGATGATGACTCTTGCGCTTGATGGCGGCTTTGACCGAGCCATGGCAACGGAAGCAAGTCTCCTGCTGCGGTATCTTGATTAAATTCTTCTCATTACCTTTATGAACACTATGGCAATCCATACACGCTAAGCCACGGCTTTCATGCATACTGCCTTTCCACATCGCAGTCTTACCTTTGTCATGACACTGCAAACAGGTGGCGTTGCGCTGCTCGACGGTCAACTTCGAATCTTTGCCTAATTTGTAAGCAAGGGCTTTGTCGCCAGACTCGGCATGTTTAGCTGAATCGACATGACAGACAAGGCATGAGCCTTTGGCAGCGGGTGAACGTTTATCAGCAGCTTGTCCATGTTTGCCGAGCGCGAATTTCTCCGTCAACTCGGAATGACACCCCGCACAGGTCTCGGCAGTGACGCCTTCTTGGGCGAGCGCCGGTCGTGATACGACCAGACTCAAAAATCCTGTCACGGCTACCAAGGTCGCGATGCGAACCACCCTCGTGAAGCGCGCGTTATTGTTTCTCATGCCGTCTCCTCCTCGTATTCCTTGATGAGTGACCTGTGCCACGCATCATTACGTATTTAAGTTAGCGTTAATCTACAAAATTAGCCTTGATGGATGTCAAGATTTTCCTTGATAGCTGTTGCAGTAAGAAACAACTGCCCCCCTTGCGCGCTACGCGCGCAAGGGGGGCGCATGAAGCACCGCTCGAACCGTTTAGAACATAAACTGAATCTCGAGTGTAGCCTCCGTATCCTGCGTCTGCGTAGTAGCGGCTGTCACAACTCCTGTTGTGAGGCTCTTAGAAGCATTCTTGTACTTATACTCACTGACTTCCCAAACGAATCTACCGTGCTCCATCGGTTTCCAATGTAAACCAAGGACCGGACCTTGCTTCTCATTATCCGAGAAACTGGTATCCGCGTCAAAAAAGTCCCACCGGAAATACGGGGATAGATCACCGTTCATCCAATGCGACTGGGCCTCAAGGTAATACCCTTTCGATTTCCTCTCAAAACCACTGATGCCAGAGGTATCGAATTTATTCTTGCCACTTAAGTAAGTCCCGACGAGAGCGCCTTTGTACCCCTTCAGGTCGAAAGTGTAATTGGCCATCAATCCGATCTGGTCAAACTTATCCGGCGACGTATAAATAGGATTGAACCAGTCGCTACGATATTGGCCATTGTAGTAATAAAGACCGACCATGCTCCCTAACCCACCGAAAGAATAATCGAGGGTAACGAAGATGTCTTTATGGGTGTCTGTACCGATCTCCACCGAATTCTCATGTTTA
>JBBTGF010000343.1:0-2568 GCA_038041525.1 Elusimicrobiota bacterium
GGGATCGCGCAAGAGATCGGTAAAAGCGAAGACGATACCGCCGCGCTCATCAAGAGCGGTATTTTCGCGCTTAGCCATGCGCATCTGACCCGCGCGCCGCTGACCGGTAAAGTGGACATGGAGACGCTCATCGAACAATTGATGGGATTGGTGTTCGGTAGCGGCAAAGCCGGTCAAAGCCTGGTGAGCCTGGGCGTGTTGTTACAGAGGAAGGCGGCAGGCGGCTTGGATGACCTGCCCAAGCAGCTCAAGGCATCGGAAGATATGGTTGCGCAGTTGCTTTCCGATACCATGGCGCCGGCAGAGATGAGCAAAGAACTTGTCGGCAATTTGGCGCGCTATCTCGGTATCACCCAAGAAGCGGTCGCAGCCGCTGTACAAACCGCACTCAAGCAGAAGCCGTGGGCAACGCGTTCGGCGGGCGGCAACAGCCACATCGACTGGGATAAATTAAAAACCGATATCCTGCGGTCCCGCCCATCGTGAGCCCGGGCCCCGCACGCGATCCCCGGCCAAATAGTGGCTATCATCATGTCCGTGAAAAAGCCGTTACCGATGCCAGAGAGTCCTTACGGCGCAGTGCAACCCCAGGGAACAAGCATACGCTTGCCAAGGCTTTGCGCAATCTGGCGTATGCTTATTTTCACGGATCCCAAGGTATCTATGATCTGGAAAAACAAGTTACAACCAATCTTGAAGCCGCAGAGCTCTACCGTGAGATCGGCGATCTTTATGAGGCGGGTAGATGTCTGCATGGGGCGGGCATAACCTTCGGCAGCCTCGGCCGCATCGAAGAGTCCTACAAAACCCAGCTTAAAGCACACGATATTCTTGAGAAGCTCTGCGCGAGGAAAGCGACTGTCGATGCGCAGGTCGAGCTGATGAAGAATTATCTTTATACGACCATTGCCTGCGGTATCTTGGAGATCTTCGAACGATCGGAGGAATTCGAGCGCAAGGGTATAGAACTTGCCAGGCTCCTATCACATGTACCCGCACAAAAGCATGTAGGTCTGCGCCATATCGCGTTATTCGTCAGAGGGCAAGGCATCCGCCTGATAATGCAGGATCGTTTCCGCGAAGCGGACAAGATGCTGAAGAAATCGCTTAGATTGTTCAACAGGCTCGATAAGCGCTTTGCTAGAGACATCGCCACGACTTATAAAGAGATGGCCCGCGCTCAATATGGCCTTGGTGCATTCAAAAAATCCTGTAGTTTGCTCGATAAAGGTATGGCTTTGCGCAATAAGTCCTATCATTGGGACTATTACCACAAGGCAAAGGCATTGCATGCCATGAAGCGCGATGCAGATGCGATGGACGCGCTTGAAACCGCCATCGGGATCATCGAAAGCAGACGTTGCGAAGTCGATTTTGACGATAACCGCATTTCTTTCTTCATGCAATTCCTCGTCATGTATGACTGTATGATCGAATGGCGCATGCAGGTCGGGGAAACCGAAAAGGCCTTCGCATACGTGGCCAGATGCAAGGCGCGGGTGTTCACCGAGGCGCTTTCCGGGCGCACCCTGCCGCAAGCCCCGGCGCATACCGTCGCGATCAAAGCGCTGCGGCAGGCGTTGGGCAAGGAAGAGGCACTGCTCGAATATTACCTTGGCCGGGACGAGTCTTGGATGTTCCTTATCAGCCCGAAGCATGGCCTGATCGCCAAGCGACTCGATATCACCGTGCAGCAGGCCGCCCATGACGTGGGCAGCCTGTTCGGATTCGTCAGGCAGGTCAACGAGCCGGGTTCGCAGGCGTCTTTTAACTGGCATCTACAGCGGCTTTACCGCAGTCTTTTAGCGCCGGTAGAGAGTGAGCTTAATGGCATCAGCCGGCTTTTCATCGTGCCCAACCGCGACCTGTATCTTTTGCCGTTTGCGGCATTACAGGACAGTCAAGGCCGTCCACTTATCGAGCGCTTCACCGTCAGTTATTTGCCCGCCTCGGGCTTGTTGACGCATAAACAAAAATCAAAGGGTAAACCGGCCAAATATCAGTTTTTGGCATTAGCCGATCCCAATGGCGACCTGTTTTATGCCCGCGATGAAGCGCAGGAAGTGGCGAAGTTGTTCAAAAACGCCAAGGTCTTGGTGGGCGACAAAGCGGTCAAGGCCGCCATCGGTAGCAGTCCTTGTTCCACCTTGCATTTGGCTTGTCACGGTCGATATAACGAGATTGACGCGTTTTCTTCGTACTTGGAGTTAGCGGCAGGCACTGGCGGCGACCGCCTGACCGTGACCGATGTCTACGACCTTGATCTTTCAGTCACCGCGCTTACCTTCTTATCCGGTTGTCACACCGGTCGCGGCCGCTCGCAAGCCGGGGATGAGGTCACGGGATTCTCTCGGGCCTTTCTTTTAGCCGGGTCAAAATCAGTCGTTGTCTCGCTTTGGGATGTCGAAGAAGCCGCCACCAAAGCGTTGGTATGCGATTTCTACAGGAACTTCAGCCAAGGCCAAACCCCCGCTGCCGCCCTGCGCGTCGAGCAGTTAAAAGCCCTAAAAACCAACCCGCACCAATACTTCTGGGGGGCATTCCAAATCCAAGGAGTCTGATGATGGT
>JBBTGF010000344.1:0-2614 GCA_038041525.1 Elusimicrobiota bacterium
GTCACCGACGACGGCGCGGAGACCGACCTCGATCTGGGGCATTACGAGCGCTTCCTCAATACTTCGATGCACAAAGAGAACAACGTCACGGCTGGACAGATCTATGACACCGTCATCCGCCGCGAGCGCGAAGGCCGCTATCTTGGCGAGACGGTGCAGGTGGTCCCGCATATCACCGGTGAGATCAAGAACCGTCTGCGTAAGTTGGGGACGAAGCACGACATCGTCATCGTCGAGATCGGGGGCACGGTCGGCGACATCGAAGGCTTGCCGTTTTTAGAGGGCGTGCGCGAGTTCCGGCTCGAGGCTGGACGCGACAATTGCGTTTTCGTGCACGTCACGCTCTTGCCTTATGTCAAAGCCAGTGAAGAATTAAAGACCAAACCGACTCAGCATTCGGTCAACAAGCTTCGCGAGATCGGCATCGACCCGGATATCATCATCGCACGCAGCGAGCATAAGATCTCCGATGAGCTTAAAGCCAAGATCGCTCTTTTCACCAGCGTCCCTAAAGAAGCGGTCATCGAGGCGGTCGACGTGGCTACCATCTATGAGGTTCCAATCTCTTTCGCGCGCCAAGGCGTCGACGAGCAGATCATGATGCTCTTGCGCTTGCGCGGCGGCAGGCGCGACTTGGGGCGCTGGGAACGCATGGTCGAGATTGCTTTGAATCCTAAGCATGAGATCACTATTCACGTCGCGGGAAAATATACCGAGCTTAAAGACGCGTATAAGTCGATCTGGGAAGCGTTATTGCACGGCGGCTACGCCAATGATTGCAAAGTACGCGTGCGTTATCTCGACACGGAGAGTCCCGGTTTACGCCAAGAGCTCGCTGATTCCTGCGGCGTTTTAACGCCGGGCGGTTTCGGCGCCAGAGGCATCGAAGGCAAGATCGAAGCTTGCCGGATCGCGCGCGAGCAGAAGATACCGTTCTTTGGGATCTGCCTTGGCATGCAGACGGCCACCATCGAGATCGCCAGGAATCTTGCCGGCTTGAAGCGCGCGCACTCCACAGAATTCAACCCTAAGACACCCTACCCTGTCATCAGCATGTTGGCTGAGCAGAGGAAAGTCCGTGATCTTGGCGGCACGATGCGCCTGGGGAGTTTTCCCTGCAAGATCAAGCAGAGCTCTTTGGCGGCTGCGGCATATAAATCGCCGCTGGTCTGGGAGCGCCATCGCCATCGTTACGAATTCAATAATAAATATCGCAAGACATTGGAGCGCCATGGCCTCAAGGTAACCGGCGTCTACGCTAAGGAGAACCTTGTGGAGGCCATCGAACTCAAAGGTCACCCTTGGTATGTGGCGGTACAATTCCATCCGGAATTACGTTCGCGTCCGCTGGCGGCGCATCCACTCTTCACTGCGTTCATCAAAGCGGCGCTCGCTAAATCGCAAGGAGTGCTTTAGATGGGCAAGCAACTCCTCGCACGAGGCGTGTTGACCGTGGGGAATGTACGTTTGGGTAACCATCTGCCCGCTGTCGCTATCGGCGGCCCTTGCGGTATCGAATCAGAACATATGACCCTTTCGATCGCCAAAGAACTCAAGCGTATCTTCAAACGTCTTGGGATCGGGTTCATCTTCAAGGCGTCTTTTGATAAGGCTAACCGCAGTTCGATCGGTTCTTGGAGAGGATTAGGCATCGACGAGGGCTTGCGCATCCTGCGCAAGGTCAAAGATACCTTGGGATTGCCAATACTCACCGATATCCATGAGCCTGCGCAGGCAGTCGTCGTCAGCGGCGTGGCCGACATCTTGCAGATACCTGCATTCCTTTGCCGTCAGACCGATTTAATCGTCGCAGCGGCCAGGACGGGAAAAGTGGTCAATGTCAAGAAAGGGCAGTTCATGTCTCCATGGGAATGCGGTAACGCGGTCGACAAGGTCCTAGCGGCCGGAAACCCTAACGTGGCGCTCACCGAGCGCGGGTTCACGTTCGGCTATAACAATCTCGTCGTCGATATGAGATCTCTAGAGCACATGAAGACCTATGATTGCCCCGTGATCTTTGATTCGACGCATTCACAGCAATTGCCGGGGGGCAAGGGTCATAAGACCGGAGGTATGCCGCAGTTCATCTCGGCTGTAGCGCGCGCTGCGACGGCCGTCGGCGTGGCGGGCATATTCTTCGAGACCCATCCAAAGCCCGCGCAAGCTAAAAGCGACGGTTCTAATTCACTAAAATTAGACGCGGTGGAAGATTTTTGGAAAGCCTTGGCCGCCATCGACAAGACGGTCAAGAAGTTGCCTAAGTCTGTGCTGGGTGCGGGAGGGATGAATGGCCGTTGAATCACAAAGTCAGAAACAGCAGGGTCCGGGTAAAGATTCGACCAAAGATGACGTGAAAGCGTCGGTGGATTGCCCGAATTGCGGGACCGCGCAGAAACTTAAATACAAGAATTGCAAAAGATGCGGTTGGGACTTAAGCGCCCCTGCGGCATGGCTCCCTGATTGGAAATGGCATTTAAAGACCTTGGGTATCATCTATGCGGTACTCATCGTGGCCTATTTCCTCATCAGCGCCTGGCTCAAGCAGCTTAAACCGCCTTTAGAGATCAGGGATATCCCCAAGGAAGCTACACCCTGGCTAAACAAATAAGCAAAG
>JBBTGF010000345.1:0-2032 GCA_038041525.1 Elusimicrobiota bacterium
GGCAGCCCCCCTCGGCAATTTTGGCGACGACCGCGTTCAAAGCGCCCTCGCAAGAACGCGCGTCAAAACCCAGACTCAACAACGCGTCGCGCGCGCGCGACCAAAGCATGCCATCGACCCATGCCGGGTCATCGCTAGCAAGCTCGGCGCGTTGACGCGAAGGGACTTCCTGCGCTTTGGGTGCGTGCCAATGCGTCATCAAGTCCTGGGCTTTATCCTTAAGCTGGGTCGTCATCTTGACCGTGGTCTTGGGTGAAAATCCGAAATGAACGCTCAAGAATTTAGCGTCCTGACGCATCAAGGCTTCCAGGAACCTCTGCGGGGATTTACTCTTTATCTTCTCGAAATATTCCAGCGCCTTCTTCGCACCCACCGCGGGCAACTCGCGGATAAGGTTGAAAAGCTCCTTATCCTCAAGGCTCAAGAACCCGTAGAGCGTCGTCTCCCCGCCATAGAGCGCGGAGGATTGACAGACATAAAACGTCGCATCGTCACCACGGCGCAGACTCTTTACCGAACTCTCTGCCGTGACGACCTGGAAACCCACGCCGCCGACATCAAGCCACACAGTGCTCGCTTCGTTCTTGCCGCCCGGGTAGAGCGCGGCTACTTTTCCTCTTAAGAATGCGTACATCTATCGTCCTACGACCTGCCAACGCGACATATTCGCGCTCGTCACTTTGGCTGCACCAGAAACGTCACACTGCATACAAGCAGCCAATGCGATAGCCAACGCGTCGGCAGTATCATCCATCATTCTAGTATCAAGCGCAGGCGCCATGCAACGCAAAAAACGCAATACTTCCTGTTTACTGGCCCGCGCTTTGGCGGTGATAGCGGCTTTGACACGCAAAGGGTGCATGTTGATGATATCGAGACCATGCGCCGCGGCGGCCAACATGATGACTCCGCGCGCTTCCCCGACGCCTAAAAGATTCGAGATACGCAACCCCTTGGGAGGCAGGTGGACCTCTTCGAGCGCCAACACGTCGGGCTTCGGCTCCTTAGCGATGACGCGCACCAGTTCGGTATGCAGCGACAAAAGACGTTCGTGCTTCTTATCCGATCTGGGAGTGGTGATAAGCCCGTAGCTTATGATACGTTGCGGCGCAGTCTTTCTAGCGCTATCGACTTTGGCCCAACCACAGCGGTCCCAGCCTGGGTCGATGCCGAGGATGATCACTAGGTATGCTTGGCAAGGATCTCGTCAGGGATATTGTAGTTCGCATAGACGTTCTTGACGTCGTCATGATTCTCAAGGTCTTCCATGAGTCCGAGCATCTTCTCGGCGTCGTTGCCTTCGAGCTTGACTTCAGTGGAAGGCAGTTTGGTCGTCTCCGCTGTCTGCGCCTCGATCTTGGCGGCCAACAAAGCTTTCTTGATCTTGTCGAATTCGGTGATCTCGCAGGTCACCCTATAAGCGTCGGCATCATCGCCGTTGACATCCTCGGCCCCCGCTTCCAGCACGATCTCAAAAAGCCTATCTTCGGTGATCTTGCTCTTCTCGATCTCAAAATATCCTTTTGATTTGAACACCCATGACACGCAGCCGAGTTCGCCTAAATTGCCGCCGCGCGCCGCGAAGATCTTCCTGATCTCCGAGGTGGTGCGATTCTTGCTGTCAGTCGTGGCTTCGACCAAGACCGCCACGCCGCTAGGTCCGTAACCTTCAAAAACGACTTCTTCGATCGTGGCGCCCGGAAGCTTGCCCAAACCGCGCAAGATAGCCCTATCGACGTTGTCACCCGGCATATTAGCCGTACGCGCATCATCGATGGCTTTACGCAAACGAGGATTGTTCGCCACCTCACCGCCGCCTTCCCTGGTGGCGATGACAATCTCGCGGATGAGTTTAGTGAAAACCTTGCCGCGCTTGGCGTCTGCCGCGCCTTTCTTGTGTTTGATGCCAGCCCAATGTGAATGTCCGCCCATGGATCACCTCATGAAATGTATGGTTTATTCTACCAATTCCCCTGCGCCAGAATTGTCCAACGCAAGATGAGCCTGAAAAATATACTGTTTCCAACGCAAG
>JBBTGF010000346.1:0-1705 GCA_038041525.1 Elusimicrobiota bacterium
TCAAGCTGTCCGAGAGCCTTATAGGAAGCCGGGGGATTGTGCAAAGAAAAATTGCGAAGCTCATCAACTCGAAGCTTTTGGCCGGTCAAGGCAAGCAGTTGTGCTGGCCTGAGGAATGGCTGGCGGGAAGCCAATATTCATGATCGTTTTGCGTGGACCCCGGCTGCAGGCGATTTGTCCTAAATGCGGTTGCTCCTGGAATGAGGCCGCGCCGGAGCTGGAACCGCCTATTAAACCGCCGCAAGAATTGATCAAGCAGTTCAAGGCTTGGCGGTTTGGGCAGGCGCGTAATGAGGGTTGTCAGCTTTGGAAGGTGTTTACGAATGCCGATCTTGAAAAAATCGCTCATGTCCGCCCTGCCACAACTGATGAGTTAGCGCAAATCAAGGGTGTTGGACCACGCCGGAAGGAAAAATATGCCGCAGACATTTTGCGGATAATCCTTGATTTTGCAAAGAAAGGAGTATTCGCCTTCTTTGCGATCTTATTGCTTTGTTCTGCTGGGATCAGAGCAGAGTATCTCCTAGTGAGTTCCATGACCGCGCCGTGGGGCGGCAGCCGGTTCGACTCCGACGGCTATCAATACATCTATGGCGTGGTCGATAATCCATGGCCGCAGTCGGATTATGTCGGGAAATTTGACACGAACCTTAACCAGCTTTTCGTTTTAGCCAACGGAGCTTTTACTTTCGCCCAGGACGTTGCCGTGGATAATTACGGCAATCGCCTCTATATGATCGACCGGACTTTAAATCCCACATCTGGCTACGATTATCAAATCCGGGCCTTTTCATTAGCCAACGGCTCCCAGCTTGATCATTGGCTGGCCTTCAATGGGCCGCTTGCCGCGAACCCAAGAATCGTGGTCAGCTATTCCGGAAGTGTCTACTTCGTGACGCGTAAAGACACGGGCTTGTCACTCAAAATCTATTCAAGCGCCGGTTCTCTGATTAAGGAGGTATTCATCAGCGATCTTTGGTGGTGCGGCGCGATCAAGGTCGGAGGAAACGGTTTCCTTTACCTTTTAGCGGGCGGTTCCAGTTCTTCGGTCTATAAATACGACCTAGTGGGGAACCGCATCTCAAGCTTTCCGGTGCAGGGAACGGACGGGCTGATGGTGGATTCGCAGGGCTTTTTTTACGTTAAAGACACGGACGGCAACATTTTCAAGTATTCCAGCGGCGGGAACCTGATTTTAACCATCGTCAAACCGGCCTGGGCCACGAATTATTCTCCAACCGGATTGACCGGGTTTGACGGCAACAGGCTCTTTGTCTTGCTAAGCGGAGGTTCCACGCGTTTGGGCCAATGGCGCTGGAACACGCCACCGTCGAATCCAACCTTGATCTCCCCAAATGGAAGCGTTCATAGCCATGTCAACGGCATAAACCTAACTTGGAATTCATCTGTGGACGCGGAAGGGGACCCCGTGGCTTATGAGGTATTGATGGGAAGCGCCCCAGCCGCGTTAGTCAAGATCGGAGAAACCGATTATTCATCGTTTGAAGCGGCGGGATTGAGTTTTGGCCAGACTTATTACTGGAAAGTGCGGGCAAAAGACGCTTATTCCTCTTCCGAGAGCCAAATAGCGCAATTTAGCTTCATTCTCGATAATACCGCGCCCAGCGCTCCCGCTTACTCAAACCTTAACCTAACCACACGGGATACTAGGGAGTATTTAGATTGGGATTATTCCACCGACCCC
>JBBTGF010000347.1:0-17208 GCA_038041525.1 Elusimicrobiota bacterium
TTCTATCGTTACCCGTCAGGTGCAGACCGAAGTCGAGATCAACAGCGGCGACACTATCGTCATCGGGGGACTCAAATCCTCGGAGAAACAAGTCACTGTCAGGAAAGTGCCGATCTTAGGCAACATCCCACTGCTCGGCGTCCTCTTCAGATTCAAAAAGACCATCTCCATCGAACGTACCCTGTTTTTGTTCGTCACTCTTGAGATTCTGCAATCCTAAAAAAACTCTTGCACTCCCGCGCTTCTGCGGTTAAGTTTTAATAGAGGAAACTCGATGAGCGACCCTATAGATGCGTCCAAGATCATCGGCATAACCGGCTCCAAGGAAGGCGTCGGCAAGAGCCTTATCGCGCTTAATCTTGCCATCCTGCGGGCGTATCAGACAGGCAAAGGGGTGGTTTTGATCGACATGGATCCACTCTGCCGCGGCGACCTACTCTCCTGGACCGGCGTCACGCAGGTGCTGACGTTCAAGGAACTGCTCGACTTCTATCAGAAAGCGGGCGGGGGCGTCAAAGCAGTCGATCTAGTCCGCGGCAAGATCGTCTTCGGACGCGTACAAGTAGCCATCATGCCTCTGGGCCTGCAAGCCAAGGATGTCATCGGAAAATTCAACCCGGTCATCGTCAGTCAATTGTTAAGCGGCCTCTCCAGGCATTTCGACGTCTTCTTAGACGTAGAGTGCGCCAGCGGATTCTTGCCCTTTGCCATGGACCTAGCCGACCAGATGTATTGGGTGGTACTGCCACAGCGGCCTAGCATCGCGGCTTCCATCGCCATGTTCGAGGACTTACGCAACGAGCATTTTCCCTTAGACCGCATCGAGATCATCGTCAACCAATTCAATATCCCGGGCGCCATGCGCACCTCGGATATCGAGCAAGCGTTCCAGGTGTACAACAAGAACATCCGGTTCCTGTTACCCTGGGAAGAGGTCATCCCGCATGCGGCCAACTCGATGTTCGGCTACCTAGCGCACACGAGCCCGGCGGACCCCTGGGTCAAATCGTTGCGTTTCGTCGCCAGCCACATCAAGGAGTTCAAGCCCAAAGGGCCCGGCTCCAACGTCACCGAACTGCTGGCGCGCTTGAGTGAACAGAACAACCTCTGGAAACTCGAAGGCGCCGCCGAGCATGCCTCGGTCACTTCGGCAGCGCAGCATCCCTCCAGTGAAGCGCAAGTGACAGAAGCGGTCGTCGACCCACAGTGGGACAAACTCAAAGAAGACGTGCACGGGCAAGTCGTCGTCACGTTAGAGACCCAGCGCATCCGCGTAGGCACCGACGCGGCTGGCGCGCAAAAGTTGCGCTCACAAGTCGAGAGCATCATCGGCAACACGCTCGACAAACGCACGGATCTAGAACTCACCCGCGACCAACGCGAGCGTTTCATCCAGGAATTAGTCGACGAGATCCTCGGCCTCGGCCCTTTGGAGACCCTGCTTCGTGACCCCAGCGTCAGCGAGATCATGGTCAACTGCCACAACAAGATATATATCGAACGCAAAGGCAAACTCACCCTGACGGCGCTACGTTTCCGCAGCGATGACCAATTGATCGAAGCCATCAAACGCATCGTGGCCCCTTTGGGCCGGCGCATAGACGAGAGCGTGCCCTTAGTCGACGCGCGCTTGAAAGACGGCTCGCGCGTCAACGCCATCATCCCGCCATTGGCGGTCAGCGGTCCCACGCTCACCATCAGGCGTTTCTCCGCCAAGCCATTCGGGGAAGAAGATTTGATCCGCATGAACGCGCTGACTAAAGAGATCATCTACTTCATCAAAGCCTGCGTGCACACGGCCAAGAACGTCGTGGTCAGCGGCGGCACCGGCACCGGAAAAACCACTTTTTTAAACCTGATCTCCTCTTACATCCCCTCTGACGAGCGCATCTTGACCATCGAAGACGTAGCCGAATTGCGCTTGCAGCAGCAGCATTGGATACGCTTGGAAACGCGGCCGCCTAACATCGAAGGCAAGGGCGAAGTCACCATCCGCGACTTAGTCAAGAACGCCCTGCGCATGCGTCCCGATAGGATCGTCGTCGGCGAGTGCCGCGGCGGCGAGGCCGTCGATATGTTGCAGGCCATGAACACGGGCCACGACGGTTCGATGACCACATTACACTCCAACACGCCCAAAGACGCCTTGAACCGCATGGAGAGTATGTGTCTGATGAGCGGACTCAACCTACCCGTCTGGGTCTTGCGCGAGATGATCGCCTCCGCGGTCAACATCATCGTGCAATTGACGCGCATGGAAGACGGTTCGCGGCGCGTCACCTCCGTCGTTGAGATCCTCGGCCGCACCGAGAACGAAGTCAAGACGCAGGAGATCTTCAAATTCGTGCAGACCGGCATCAGCCCCGAAGGCAAGGTCTTGGGCTACCACACGGCGACCGGCATATTGCCGGCCTGCTGCAAGGCATTCAAATCCAAAGGCGTTGATATGCCGGAGAGTACCTTCGCTCCCAACGCATTGGCGGGCAATGGTCAAGAGAAGGCGGCTTAAAGTCGTATGCGTAACGCTATAACACTCGCAACCTGCATCTTGACCCTGTCAGTATCGTACCCTGCGGCGCTCAAGGCGCAGGAGGCAACGCCGCAGCCAACGGAAACCGCGGACCCGCAAGGGAAACTCTGGAGCGAAGCCAATGACGCGATAAGCCAAGCGTACTACCTCGACACTGTCGACAGCGTCTGCCCACAACCGGGTCAAGCTGACCCCGCGAAGGTCGACCTGCAGGCGCATCTCAATAAATACAACCTCCCCGACCCGGTGAAGCAAGGCTATCTCTGGCTCTGCAGCGTCAAACTCGAAGAGGCGCAAAAGACGCGCGCGGCCTATAAGAACATGGATCCCGCATTGGCCGAGGCCTGGCAAGGGGTCTTCGGACTGGTTTACAAAGCGCTCGACATCATGCGCAAAGGCACCTACGCCTCGCAAGGCGCAGGCGGCGAGGGCGTCGACATGCAGACTTTGCTGCCACACTACACGGAGACCCAGGGCCAACTGCGCAATTCCCTCGACGCGCTCTATTTCACCAAAGGCGCCCACTCGTCTTTAGGCGGCCGCGGCCGCGCCATCCTGCCGCAACTTGAGCTCGTCTATCAACAGATAGAGAACATCCGTATCGCGGCGTCTAAACGTGACTATAAAGCCTATGCGGATGGCTTTGATTCGATGTGCCGACTTTGCAAGAACATCCAACTGACCTTGATCAGCCAGGCGCCGCCGGATTTCAAGTTCATCGCAGAACCCTTCCCGAAAAAGACCATCTTGTCTCTGATCCGCGGCGGCGCGCGTTGGATCATGTGGTATTGTCTCATCCTCTTCGTCATCATCTTCGTCTTCACGCGTATGCCCAAGATCGGCGCCAGCGACTTACTCGAGCAGGCCTGGGCGCGCTGGTCGGTGCGCATCAAAGAGCTCTCTTACGAATACAACAAGCAGTTTTTGGGCGTGGGCGCGGGCTGGTTGCTCTATGGGCCCTTGATCATCTCCGTGATGTTCGGACTGTTGACCATGAACATCTTCATCTTCCTGATAGCGGCGTTCATTTTTGGGTATCTCTTGCCCACCGAGGGATTGCGCTTCGTCAAAGACCGGCGGCGCGTCAAGATGGAGACACAGTTGCTCGATTCACTCATCTTACTCTCCGACGCCATGAAATCTGGACTCGACCTGGTGCAAGGGATCGAACTAGCGGTCCACGAACTCGTACCCCCGATATCCGAGGAATTCGACCTTATGCTCAAGAACTACAAGCTCGGCATGCCCTTTGACGACGCGCTCAAAGGCTTTGAGTCGCGCGCCGGCTCGAATCTGGTCAGCTACGTAGTGCGCGCCATCATCATCCAACGCCAGACCGGCGGCAACTTGACCAAGATCTTCGACCGCATCGTCGAGACCATCAGGGAAGAAAGCAAATTACAAGACAAGGTTAATGCCTTGACGGCCGGGCCCAGGATGCAGTCGATGGTCATCATGGTCCTGCCCTGGGGCATGCTCGTCATCGTCTATTTCTTCTCACCCGAGATGGTCGGCAGTTTCTTCGCGTCCCTCTTTGGCGTCATCACCATCCTGGCGTGCGTCTTCTGGCAGATGATCGGCCTGGTGGTCATCAGGAAATTAGCCAAGATCGAGGTTTAGATGTGGAACTTTAAACTCGGCGGCTGGTACGTCATGGACTTCATCATGGCGGGCGCGGCCGCCGTGGCGGCAGGCTGGTTCTTCGAGACCATCGCCACTTATCTGGCCTCCTTGAGGCTCGGTAGCATGAGCGCAGCCTTGCCTTTCGGGCGTAAACAGGAAGTGGGGCAAGCGTCGGTCTCGCCGCTGGAATTCACCTGGATCGGCAGGATGAACACCAAGATGCTCACCAACCAATGGCTTCTGCAACTCATGGAGCACGTTTACTATGGCATGGGACAGCCCCTGAACCTTGAGCCGCCTAAGATGATCGTCAAGATGGAACAGAAAGCCTTGACATTCTTAGCGGGTTACTTCATCATCTCGATCTGGGCCGGTTGGAAGATGAATCCCGGTCTAGCGTTCGCGGCGGTCCTGCTGGGCTTCTTCTATCTACCGTTATTCGCCTATAAAAGCGCGATGTCCCGCCGTCAGAGGCTGGCCATGCTCAACCTGCCGAGCTTCGTCGACCTCTTGGCGCTGACCATCGAATCAGGCCTTGATTACCTCAATTCCATGGAAAAGATCCTGCACACCACGCTTAAGAAGAAGGGTCCGCTCGAAGAGGAGATCGACAACGTGCTGCGCGAGGTACAATTAGGCTATCCGCGCCGCGACGCCCTGCGCCATCTAGCCAAGCGCATGGACGTGCCCGAGATCCGCTCGTTAGTGGGACTGCTCATCCAGTCCGACGAGCTCGGCACGGGCCTAGTGGCCCTGCTGCGCAATTACTCGCAGGACATGCGCAACCGCCGTCTTAGCAAAGCGGAAGAGCAAGGCAGTAAGGCCGCTACCAAGATGCTCATGCCGATGATGATCTTCATTTTCCCTGTAATCTTCGCTTTAATTCTGCTACCCTTTGTTTATTCGATGATGCAAGGAAAGGGGGGAGGGTTGCCATTCTAAAGACCACGGCCATCATCCTGGCCGCGCTGACGGCCTACCCGGCATATGCCTCACGCAGGCAGCAGGAGCTTCGCGCCCCGAAAAAGACCTTCCAGCAGGACGAAACGGCGCTGTTCCGCGGCTTGACCGAAAGCAAGAGCGGCGTTGGTTTGATCAACGAAAAAGATAAAGAACTCTTCAATCAAACCATCGAAAAGGAAAAGAACCAAGTATTGCGCGACACCATGTCGCACGTCTATGAGAATGCTTACGAACTCTTCCGCCAAGGCCGCTATCAGGACTCTCTGGCGTTGCTTGACCGCATCCTTTCCGTCGATCCCGGTTTTGAAAAGGCCCGCTTCCTGCATTCCGCGCTATCGGGCGCTAACTTAAGCTCACAAGCCGCGGCCGGCATGACCATGAGCGCCAAAGACCTCATCCGTGACCGTTTCTATCAAGCGATCGAGACCTACCGCGAAGGCAGGAAGGTCGAAGCCATCGAGCGTTTCCAGGAAGTTCTGGCTTTAGACCCCAAACATCGCAAGGCCAAGTTCTATGTCGATAAGATCAACAGCGAGATCGCAAAAGAATATTTTGAAAAAGGCAAGTTGTCCTACACACAAGGACAATGGGAGTCGGCCCTCGAGGACTTCTACACCGCCGTCAACCTCGACCCGCGCGGTTATTCCTTCCTGTCTCGCCAGATCACGGAATTGGAAAGCGACGTACGCTCACGTAAATTGCAGGCCTACCTCTCCGATGCGTTAAAACAGCTCTCCGATTTCAAATGGGAGGAGTCGCGCCAGACCGCGCGCAGGATTTTTGATTTCGATCCAAGCAACCCGCGCGCTAATGAGATTATCGAGAAGTCGCTGAAAGGCGAATCCGACGCGTATTTCACTCGCGGCGACCGGCTCTTGGCAGGCAAGGATTTTGACGGCGCCGTCTCGGCCTACAACCACATGCTCAAGATGAAGCATCGCACACAAGAGGCCAGCAAGAAGATCGAACTAGTCAAGGACAACAGGAAAAAGGAAAGCGAACGCAAGCGCAAGCTCGAAGAAGAGGAGGCCGCACGCCTGGAGGCCGAACAACGCGCCCAGGAAGCCGCCGAGAAACAACAGCAGGAAGATGCGGCCAAGAAACCACAAGCGGACAATGTGGCGACAAGCGCGCAAGAATCAGCGCAGGCCTCCGAAGACGCCCAACGCGCGGCTGACTCGCACTATCAACAAGGTATCCAGTTCTACCAGTTAGGACAGCTGCAACAGGCGCAAGCGGAGCTCGGGTTGGCTTTAAAATTCGACCCGAACCATCAGAATGCCTACGCCGCCAAGCGGCGTATCGAAGCGGAGCTGTCACGATGAGGATGATGGCGAAGTGGCTCATCATCGCGGGTTTCGCCTCGGGATTCGTCTTCCTGATGGCCGGCATGTGGTACAAGAGCAACGTCTTCGGCTATCTCTTCGAGCAAAAACTCAAGCAAGAACTGGTAGCCCTGCTCTATATCAATCAGAACAAAGTCATCACCAGCATCTCGCAGTCACCCAAACTCGTCACGATCGAAGAGATCGACTTGATGAAGAGTTTTCTCAAAGACCCGCGCATCGCCTACGCCCTGGTCATCAATAAATACGGGCAGATCCGCTGGGCGCCGGAGACCACCTTCTTTGGCCGCAGGATCAACGATAGCGACGTCATGCAGGCGCGGCCACTGCCCACTGATGCCATCGCCAAAGCCTATCTGACGAAGTCCCCACAAGTCATCAGCTTCGATCGCGAAGGCGGGCAATATTACGAAGTCGCCTTCCCGTTGCTCGCCAATAACGACATCAGAGGCGTGGTGAGCCTGGAAGTCTCACGCAAGGAGATCCATGAGACCCTTAGCCAAGGCATGCGCCGCTTCTACGCCGGCTCGATACTCATCATGTTCGTGTTCTTGGCCTGCGGCGCCGTCTTCATTTATCTCAACGTCCTGGCCCCTATCAAGCACATCCAAGATACCGTCGAAGAGATCTCGCTGACGCAACCGGCCTGGCCACAGGAGCGCATGGGCAAAGACGAGATCGGGGGTCTGGAACGCACCTTGGCCGCCTTCCTCGACAAATTGCGCGCCACTATGTCGCGTTTCGAGAAAGGCCGCAAAGACATGACCGATATCGAACAAGACCGCTGGCAGCAGATATTGCAGATCCTGGTCCCCAGCGGCGTCGCCCTGATCTTAGACAACGACAATTATGTGCTAGCCGGCCACAATATCGAGAGCTTGGTCAAAAAGGGCCACCCCGAGACTCCGGGGCAGCAGCAACCGCAGCGCGCCGGTCTGCCCGATATGTTCCAGCGCCTGCCTAAGGCCGCTGTCGAAGCGGCGCCCACGGCCGCGGCGCCGGTCAGCAAGACGCATCTGCTTGATTTCGTCACCAGCACCGAACTTTTACAACTCATCAACAAAGCTCTCGAGCGTCCGGGGCACTTCATCGAAGGTAACCTAGTCCTGGATTCCTTGCCGCACAAGGCGCGTATCATGACCTTGGCGTCAGGCGTGCCCAAAGAACAGCGCACCATCGTCTGGCTCGATTCGGATAAATGACACAGGAGGATATATGCAAGTAGAACTCAAAAAAGTGAAAGTCATGTCGTTGTTACTTTCGGCATTGCCCGTGATGTTACTCATCATCGGCATCGTGGGGGGACTCTTCACCTTCATCGTATTCCCCGATCCGGGCGTCGCCTCACGCTTACCCGCGGCATTCCAGAAGAACGTGGCGGCCGGCGTCTTCGCCTTGGCGTACTCGGCGGCGATGCTACTGTTCGTCATCATCGTTGCCTTGCTCTACAATGTCCTGATCTCACTGGGACTTCCCGGAGTCAAATTCGTCCTAGGCTCCAACGAAACAGACACACATTGAAGCATGACGCCGCTCTCTAAGCTACGGCCACTAGCCTGCAGCGCCTTGTTGCTGGCCATCGGGACAGCCGGGATACGGGCACAAGACATCGTCTTGCAGTTCAATCCCGTAGAGCCCGCCCATTGGCAGCGCTATCTCGTCCTGGAACGCTTGAGCTCATTGTTCCCGGACACCACGCTTGCCGTGCGTCCGGTCTCACCGGGAAAAGAGAAGATCAAGGGATATCAGGATGCCCAGATGGGCATCCTGCGCGCGCATGCCTATGTCTATAAGCATCACCCGCAGAATTATCCCGCGTTCACGCGCATCCTGTCGCTCTCGCCGATGCGCCTAGACTGGCGCCAAGCGGCATCCGTAGCAGGTATCGATACCGAGACTCTTGAAAAATCCATAGCAGCGGACGCTGGCGCAGCGATCGAAAAACTCGATAACCTCGACGGTGACGACGCCAAGATAACCATCGACGGCAAGCCGATAGAGCTCGGCTGGGACATTTTAGAAGCTGCATCCATGATCAATGACGCTATGCCGCTGGACAAACGTATCACGACCATCAAGAAGATCGCGGCGCAACCTAAGCCCAAGATGCGGATAACCGTGATCTCGGCGCAAGATATCGTCAGTTGGGCAAGCATCGAAGAGCGCGTCTATGATTCATTGAAGAACCTGCCCTACGAATCGGACGTCAAACGTCTTACCGCCAACTCGCCGCAAGGCAAAGCCATGCTCAAAGACGCGGGTTTCCCTATGGCGCCCACTGTCATCTTCACGCCGCTCGACAAAGCGGCTAAAGACGAGCTCGATGATTACGCCAGCCGCGGCGCTATGCTGCAAGCAGGACCCAAGAAAGACCTTTACATCGCCAGGGAATTCAGCTCCTCTGGCGTGCTCTGGCAACGTCAGGAGAGCGCGCAAAAGGAACTGCGCCTTTTCATCATGAGCGAATGCCCCTTCGGCACCATCGCGCAACAAGCGCTCTTGAACGCCAAGCAAGCCAACAAACTTCCCGCGGATGTGCGACTGACCTACCACTACATCGTCGATGATTTGAAGCAAGGTACAGGCAAAGACCGATTCCGCAGTCTGCACGGCTCCGGCGAACTCGAAGAGAACGTACGCCAGAGCGTGATGCAGAAGTTCTATCCCGATAAGCTCGATTGCTACGTGAGCAAGCGCATCGGCGACATCAGATCGACACTCTGGAACCAAGCCTTGCAGGAGTGCGGCGTCGATTTCAATGCATTCCAAAAGCTCTATAACGAACACGGCGATGACCTGATGGCCGAGGATGCGGCCTTGAGCCGGGATCTTGGGATCAGCAGCTCACCGACCTTCCTTTGGAAGGACCGTTATGTATTGGCAGGTCTTACCAACCTGCAAAAAGTCGAAGGTTTCAGTGCCATCGAAACGCAGGCACAGCCGGGCAAATCCGCCGCAGGCTCCTGCGCGCAGTAGTGTAGATTTCAGTCATCGCATGACCGCGATGATGCTAAGGTAGTGACGGATATATATGCGTTTACTTAGATCGAGTTTGTTCACGCGCACGGCCATCTTACTGCTCGTGATGGCTGCGGTCCCCGCGTGTCTCGTCAGCATCATGCAAATACGCATCGTCAAGAAGGCATTAGCCGACGATTTCCGGAACGTCAAATCGAAGATGGCCGAACGCACCGCCAAAAGCGCCTCCGATTACATCAATAGCGTCACCGGGCTCTTGGTCACCATCGGTGAATCCAACGAATTCACCAGCCTGCGTAAAGCGGAATATTCCGCCGTCTGCCGGCGCGTGCTCGAATCGCACCCCGTCATCGCGGGCTTGACCCTTTATAACAGCGATGGCAGTTGGCTCTTCGGCATGGAACGCACGCCGGGCACCATCGACGAGAAAGACCGCATCGCAAGCTTGAACGACTATCTGCGCGAGACCATACGCAGGAACGGGAAATTCCGCGGCGGCACCATCCGCGCGGCTAACCACCCGGCTATCGAACTCTTCGTACCCCTGCGACGCCGCGACAACCGGCAAGTAGTGGGCTATTTGCGCAGCATCGTGAGCCTGCTGGCGCTCTCCGAGAACTTAGAGGACGCCAAGATCGGCGCCACCTCCGAGTTCTTCATCGTCGATTACAAAGGCCGTCCCGTCGCGCACTCGAGTTTTAAGAAATATTTCCGCGAAGACATCAACGGCACCATCGACCCCGCGATCGAAGACCGCATCTCCAAACTAGGTCCCTATCAAAGCTGGAGCGGCAGCTTAAAGCTCGGCGACGGCCGCAAGACCGTGGCCGCGCTCTATAAGATGGAGGACCTGCCCTGGATCACCGGCAGCCTGCAAGAGGAGTGGGAGGCATTCGTGGTCATGATCGCGATGCGCCAGAAATTAGCCGAGATCATCCTGGCCGGATGTATCTTCGGCCTGCTGATGGCGCTTTTTTTTGCCAGCCGCATCAGCTCACCGGTACGCTCCCTGACCCGCGCCGTTCGCCAGATGGTAGCCGCCGATTTCTCGCAAGCGCCCACGGAGCCGCTGCCCAAACCCAACAATGAGATCGGGGAACTCGCCAGCGCTTTCGAGGTCATGGGCAAGGTCATCGCTAACCGCACCCAGGAATTGATGCATGCGCAGACGGACTTGCAGCGCTTCAACACCGAGCTCGAAGCCAGGGTGGAAGCCAGGACCAGGGAGCTGCGGGCCACGCAAGATGAACTCATCAAACAGGAACGCTTGGCCGCCATCGGACAGATGGCGTCAGTCGTGGGCCACGAACTGCGCAACCCCTTGTCCGTCATCAACAACTCGCTCTACGTCATCAAGACGCGCCAGGAGACCTTGAACACCCCCGAGAACCCGCTCGACGCGAAAGTCGCCAAACATATGCAGATAATCGAGGGCGAGCTCTTGGTCGCCAACCAGATCATCAGCGAGATCCTCACCTTCGCGCGCACCCGCGAATTACAGACCCGCGAGATCGACTTACACGAGTTCCTCGAGGAGATCACTTCACTCTTGAACATCCCGGAGAAGATCGTACTCGAGAAGTCCTATGCGCCGCAGCCCATCAAGCTCATGCTCGATCCCGATGAGATGCGCCAGGTCATCCGCAACATCATCGGCAACGGCTTCGACGCAATGCCCAGCGGCGGTACATTCCGCCTTGAAACCACGGTTAATGGCCGTTATGCCATCATCACCATGCAAGACTCGGGCCAAGGCATCCCGGCAGACGTGGTCGCCAAGATTTTCACGCCGTTTTTTACCACCAAATCAAAAGGCACGGGCTTAGGCCTCGCCGTGGTCAAAAAAGTCATGGACCGCCACAACGGCGAAGTCGATGTACAATCAACGGTAGGCAAGGGTACCGTGTTCCATCTGAAATTACCCCTGATCTAAAATACCATGGCCGAGATCAAAGTACTCATCATCGACGACGACCCGAAACAGCGCGAGTCGTTAAGCGACGTCATCGACACCTTCGGTTTCGACGTACTGACCGCAGCGACCCATGAGGAGTCGCAAGAACTCATCAAGACCAAAGGGCCCTTCCATGTCGTCTTGCTCGACTATATGTTCGGTCCGAACCAAAAGACCGGTTTGGAAGCTCTGCCTGAATTACGCAAACTCTTGCCCGTCGAAGAGGTCCCTATCCTGCTGATGACCGGCTACGCGACCTTAGACGTCGCCGTGCGCGCCTTAAGACAAGGCTTGTCCGATTTCCTGATAAAACCCATCGACCCCAACTACCTCAAGCACACACTCTACAGGAACTTAGAGAAAGCCAGATTGCTCAAGGAGAACCAAAGACTGTTGACCGAACTGCAGGAAAAGAACGGTCAGCTCCATGAATTGAATGACTTGAAAAGTAAATTCCTCTCCTTCTGCGCCCACGACCTCTCCAACACGCTCTCCAGTTCGACGATGGCGACCGACCTTTTGACGCACTCGTTAAAGACCAATCAAGACGAGCAAGTCAAAAAACTACTTTGGCTGTTGCAGGACTCTCTTTCACAGACGCAACGCTTGGTCACCGACTTAGTCGACTGGTCGAGCATCGAGAAGGGGAAATTCAAGATCGAGAAGGAGGAATGCACCATCGCCGAACTGCTGGCAGCACCGGTCTTCACCTTCATCCAAGAAAAAGCCAAGATCAAGAAAGTGACGGCCGAGATAGCGCATCACATCGAACCCGGACAGAAGCTCTCACTCGACGCCAGGCGTATCATACAGGTGGTGACCAATCTTTTGGAAAACGCCCTGCGCTACACGCCGACTAATGGCAAGATGGGTTGTTCTATCGAGAGCGACCCCTCAGGGGCGCTCGTCATCAAAGTCTACGATTCCGGGGAAGGCATCGAAGCCGAGGACTTGCCCCATCTTTTTGAGAGTTTCTACCAAGGCAAAGACCCGAAAAAAAGCAAGGGACGGCTGGGGCTGGGGCTTTCCATCGCTAGAGAGATCGTCGAAGGTCACGGAGGCAAGATCTGGGCGGAATCGGGGGGTAAGGGCCAAGGCTCGGCCTTCGTATTCAATCTACCGATGGGTTAAATCCCTCTATTTTGTCTATAATCCAAATACTATGGCACAAATAAAAGCAGTGGCTAAAGGTAAGATCCGCGTCATGATCTGTGACGACCAAACACTTTTCCGTGAGGGTTTGCGCGATGTCCTCGAAGAAGAAAAAGATATCGACATCGTCGGCGAAGCGGCGGCCGGAGACGAAGCCGTCAACCTGGCTAAGAAACTGCAGCCCGATGTCATCCTGATGGACATCCGCCTGCCGCAGATGGACGGTATTTCGGCCACCCGCATCATCCGCCGCGATTGCCCGAAGGCCAATGTGGTCATCCTTTCTTCTTATGAAGACGAAGCCCATGTGCTTGAAGCCATACAAGCCGGGGCCAACGGCTATCTTTCCAAGATGCTGCCGGCTAAAGAACTCGTCAACGCCATCCGCACTTTTTCACAAGAAGGCGTCTTGATCCCGCAACCTATCATGGGCAAACTCATGGAAGGCATCCGCAAGATCTCGGCCGCGCAATTGGAAGCCTCACTCATCAACCTGACCAAGACCGAACTCGCTATCCTATCGATGGTGGGCAAAGGGGATTCCAACGACCAGATCTCCAAGAAGATGACCTCTTCGATCAAGACTGTCAAGAATCATTTGAACCGCGTCTTCCAGAAGTTGAACGTCAAAAACCGCACCGAAGCGGTCTTGAAAGGCATCGATCTAGGCCTGATCACGCCCGAATCTTCCAGCGACTGACGAAATCCTAAGAAAAGCGTAGACTTCCGGCTCTTGTAGGGTTACCCTTTAAGAGCCATGAGACTGCGTTGCCGTAAGGGTCAGATCATCCTGCCGTCGTTGATGATCTTCCCATCATTGGCGCTCTTCGCCATCCTTATCGCGGAATTAGCCAAACTCTCACAGCAGAAAGTCCTGATGCAGTTCGCCATGGACACCGCAGTGTTCCACGAAGCAAGCCAACTCTCTGACGTCGCCAACCGCTTGGCCTATTTGAACGCCCCCTGGCCGCAACGTATCTTCCAAAAGTGTGGCGACATGTTCGATGTGACGATCGGCGGCCCAGAGCCGACCGGCAAACTCTGGGCCTACCTGCGCAAGAACGGCGCATTTCCGACAAGTTTTCATCATGACGAATGCATCTCCGGCGACATCCCGGCTGAAGTCGGCAACCCCTGGCAAGGCGGCTTCGCAGACGCCAATACGGATCCCGAAAAAGCCGGCCCCGACTCGGCACTCATCGCAGCGCGTAAAAGCCTGGGCACCATGAGTAAACCCAATAAAGACCTAGGCACCATCATCCTCTTCTCGGAAAAAGACATCAACAGCGAGACCGGATTCGGCACGCTCGACTGGGAAGAGGCCATGCTCTATTACCAGATGTTCTACGAGATCTATGGTTACTTCTACCGCCTAGCGCGCATGGTGACCTTGGTCTACGATCAACTCCATGGCGTGTTCTTTGAGAAGACTTTCTGGCTCAACACCGGGTTTAAAACTAAAAGAGACATCCTGCCCTCGAAAGTAAAGATCGATGAACACTGTTCAAGCAAGGTGAAACTCTGGTACACCAAAGCCACGGAAAGCGCGTTTGGTAGCATCCCAAATCTTTACAACAATGCCGATGAAATCACGCCCGCTCAATGCAGTGGTGGCTCGAGTGGTCTCTACCAGCTCTCCATCCTCAACGACCCGGGCTTCACGAACAAGAACGGCATAAAGACCATGAAGTTTGGCAAACACTATTATCAGGGTCCCCCGAACCACTTTGGCGTGGATTACAAAGATCTCTTCGACGGCGAACAGCCTTACATCTCTGCCACGGCCGAAGTCTCCGGCGGCAGCGTCTGGCCCGACTCCAAGCCGCAATACCAGGTGAGGCTAAGACCATGAAGCGCCTGCGCAGATACATCCTCGCCAGGGAAGGTCAGGCGACCACCGAGATGGTCATCCTGGTGCCGATATTCCTGATCTTCGCCATCGCCATCGTCAAGATATTCGTGTTGTCGGTCTTCGTGCAGAAGATGGAACTTGCTTGCTACTACGCGGGCCGCCGTTGGATGCTGGAGAGCCACAAGAACGCCAAATATAACCAATGGGACATGTCGACTTTAAAGAACGACTTAGAGAATATGACCGCTGAATTCTTAGGCGCGGGCGACCCTTTGAAGGAGCAACTCATCGGTTTCACGCGCTCCGACATACGCCTGGAAATCAAACCCACTATCATCTATGCTGTAATGACACTTCACATAAGGACGCGTGGGCTGATACCGTTCCAGCCTGATTCAGTCAAGGAATGGACCATCGTCAAGTATGTGCCCACTAGGGACAGGCCCATCGGTTGGGCTATCCCCAGTGTGGAAATCGGCGGCGAACAATGAGAATGCTCGAATATCGCGTCAAACTCTGGTTTAAACGTAACTGGGTCTATCTGGCTATCCTTGCCCTCATCCTTTTTTGCTTCGTGCTCCCCGGCTTTATGCTGGCCGGCATGAACCCCGAGACACGCGATTACATCTTGGGCATCAATATCGGCTCGATGCCCATCTACGTCATCCAGACTATGATCTTCGTCGGCTTCCTCTATTGGATGCACTACGGCGGCGGCCCCTCAAGTATGCGTAAGACCAAGCTCGATGTCGAGGCCACTGGCAAGATACGCTTCAGCGACGTCATCGGTTTGAGCGAAGCCAAGAAGGAAGCCTGGGAAGTCGTGCAATTGATGAAAGACCGCGCGCGCGTGCGGCGCATCGGCGGCAGGATCATCAAGGGCCTCTTAATGGTCGGCCCTCCGGGTTGCGGCAAGACTTTGCTGGCGCGCGCTATCGCGACTGAAGCCGGCATCCCGTTTTTAGCCGCCAGCGGCGCTGAATTCGTCGAAGTCTTCGTCGGCGTCGGCGCTTCCAGGGTCAGGAAACTTTTTGAGGAAGCCAAGCTCTTCGCCAGAGCGCACGGCGGCGCCATCGTCTTCTTAGACGAGCTCGACGTCATCGGTCGCCAGCGCGTGCACTATGACGCCTTCGGCGGGGGTCAGGAACTCAATTCGACCGTCAACCAACTCTTGACCGCCATGGACGGTATCGAACCCACAGTCAACGTCGTGGTCATCGGCGCCACCAACGCCCCGGAAGACACCTTGGACACCGCCCTGCTGCGCCCGGGCCGTTTCGATCGTAAGATCTATGTCGGTCGACCTAACCTCGACGATCGGCAAGCCATCTTCGAGTACTACTTGAAAAAAGTCAAGTTCGACCCCACCATCGACGTGGCGCGTCTGGCGCGCAAAGCGGTCTATAAATCTCCGGCACAGATCCAAAACATCATCCAGGAAGCCGCCTTGATCACGGCGCGCAACGAAAAAGACGTCATCGGCTATAAGGAATTCTCCCAAGCAATCGAGCGCGTAGATTTAGGTATCGCGCACCGATTGACCATGACCCCGCAAGAGAAATCACGCGTGGCGCATCATGAAGCCGGGCATCTCATCGTGCTGTACTTGCATCACCCCACGGATGAAGTTTTCAAAGCCTCTATCATCTCACGAGGGGGAGCCCTAGGAATGGTGCACCATCAGCCGCGTGAGGAACTCTTCACCAAGAGCCGCGCTGAACTCTTCGCCGACATCAAGGTGGCCCTAGCGGGCTTCGTGGCTGAAAAGATCAAATACGCGGGCATCACCTCCTCCGGTGTCGCCTCGGATTTCCAGAACGCTACGTTATTAGCCCACGAGATGGTATGGAAATTCGGCATGAGCCGGAACGGCTACTTCGGCGATTTCACCCAGATACCGCCGACCCAACTCTCCGAGTCGTTCAAAGAGAAGCTCAACCTGGAAGCGCAGCATATCCTGGTGACCGCCGAGAAAGAAGTCACTGACATCCTGACAACCGAGAGCGCCTTGCTCGATCGCTTCGCCAAAGAGCTCGACACCAAGGAAGAACTCGAATACGACGAGATCGACGCCATCTTCCGAGAATACAACCGCCACCCCATCTACCGCGCCCAAGCCTGACCTGCCCGACCATTCCCTGTTGACGTAAGCGCAGGCGAACACCCCGCGTCATTCCGGTCGCTGTCGGAGACAGCGACACCTATGCAGCCCGCTATCCAAACCTTTGACTCTGCGACTGACCGATCTCAAAGAACCCACCCAGGAAAATTTCTGCTAAACTAAAAATATGAGCAACCAAGAAGCTATGAGTCATGTATTTTGGACGGCCTTCAAAGCTTTGCCCAAAATACAACAGAATGCCTTCCTTTCACGCCTCTGCGCGGACGAGGGGACAAGGAGTGACTTGATGGACATGGCTGTCATCGAATCCCGCCGCCATGAAAAATCCAGGCCTTTTGGACAATACTTGGCGACTTACCACAAAAAAACCCGCCACTGATCCGCCTGCGTCACAATGTCTTACCGCTTATCCATCAAACGTTCAGCAGAAAAGGAAATGGATCGAATCCCTTCGCATATCCATAAGAAAATCTCGGATAGGATAGGATCTCTCGCCATCGACCCATTCCCGGTCGGCTGCAAAAAACTTCAATCCTCAAACGATGCTTTCCGGATCCGTATCGGTGACTATCGCGTACTCTATACTGTCGATCGCGCCAATAACGTGGTTGAAGTCTACGCCGCCGGGCACCGCCGCGACGTTTACCGCTAAGCTGGTTTACAACATCCTCAGCCGCCACCCCATCT
>JBBTGF010000348.1:0-6393 GCA_038041525.1 Elusimicrobiota bacterium
TTGTTCGGCAACGCTCTTATCGGTCTGTACCGCACTCACCGGTTTCTTCCTGGTTTCTTCTTGGAAGTCCACGCGATGCGCTTTGCCGGAAAGGCCGCGCAGATAATAGAGCTTGGAGCGGCGTACTTTACCGCGACGCATGACATCGAGCCCAACGAAGCGCGGGCTTGCCGTGGGGAATATCCTCTCGACGCCGACGCCGAAGGAGATGCGCCTGACCGTGATCGAGCATGCGGCAACGCCGCCTCTGACTTTGATGAGTGTGCCTTCGAAGGCCTGGAGCCTTTCGGAGCCCTCTTCGATCATCTTAAACTTGACTTTGACCGTGTCACCGATAAAAGCATCTTTATACTGTCTCATGAACGCACCATTCCTTTGTGATTACCGATAGGATATGTTTAAAATAAGCCGTTCCGTGTCTAGATTATTCTAGCAATTCAGAGGCGTCGCTCGCCAGTTCCATTTTATCCGTTATGGTGAGGGCAGACTGCCACCGCCAAGAGTCGATCTTACGGTGATTGCCCGAGGTCAGCACATCGGGTACCTTTTTGCCGCGCCATGACTTTGGCCTGGTATATTGCGGCCATTCTAGGAGCGTGCGGCCGTTATGTATGATCGAATGGGATTCTTCTTTTAGAGAAGCGCTCTCCTTGATGACTCCGGGGACATGCCGGGCTACCGCTTCAATGAGCGTCATGGCTGCCGTTTCTCCGCCCATGAGCACGTAAGGACCCATGGATATCTCGGCATCGAAGCGGCTGACGGCACGTTCGTCGATGCCCTCATAATGGCCGCACAATAGGATGATCTGTCTGTAGGTGGCCAGTTTGGCTGCAGCGGCTGCGCTGAAGCGCGCTCCCCGTGCGGACATGACAGCGCTAAATTTTTTCCCCTGAAGCCGTTTACCTTTGGTTTTGGCGTATTTTAAAGCCTGGTAGATGGGTTCTGCCATCATGACCATGCCCGGACCTCCGCCATAAGGCTTATTATCGGCTTGCCGGTGGGCTATGCTTGTGAACGTCCTGATATCGTGAAGCTCTACGGTGATCTTCTTATTGGCGATGGCTTTCCCGATCAGGCTCGCTTTCAGGAAACCCTCGAAGGTCTCGGGGAATAAAGTCAAGATATCGAATCGCATAGTATCACGTAAGCAACGACGCTCCCAAGCTCAAAAGAGGGGGAATGCGGTCGCGGTTAGATGACTTTGGCTTTAGTGAGCAGGCGTTTGGCCGTGTCAGACACTTGTGCGCCATGCTTCATCCAATGCTCGACGCGTTCTTTTTTAACGCCGGTCAATTTGCTCTCGTTCTTGGATGTCGGGTCGTAGGCGCCCAGGTATTCAAGGGGTGAGGCTTTAGCGCTTTTGGATGAATCAACGGCAACCAGTCTGAATCTTGCCACATTGCGTCGGCCGACTCGGGTCAATCGGATTGCTACCATACGTTTGATTATAGCTTTTTCTCTCGGAGGCAGGAATCAACGGCGCGGCGCAACAGGGGGGCGCAGGTCCGCGGCCCGTCTTTAAACAGGCTGCTACCGCATACCAAGACATCGGCGCCTGCGTTTAATACGTGGGGAATGGTGTCGACGGCTACGCCGCCGTCGGCTTGCAGCCGGCAATCAAGTCCGCGAGCACGGATGAGGTCGCGCACGGCAGCCATCTTCGGCATACAGTCTAAACGGAAACTCTGCCCTGAATATCCCGGCTCGACGCTCATCACTAAGACTAAGTCTGCCAGCGGGATCAAGTCTTCGATGGCAGAAACGGGCGTGGCGGGTTTGATGACGATGCCGGCTTTGATCCCGGCTTGACGGATCGCGCGCAGGCACTGCGCTGCGGGATCGAGCGCTTCGGCGTGGACGGTGATGGAGTGGGCCCCGCTTTTGATGAAAGCCGCCAAGGTGTTCATCGGACGTTCGACCATCAGATGCACGTCGACATAGAGCCGGCTTGCAGCGCGTATAGCGCGTACTATGTCGGGACCGAAGCTTAGATTGGGCGTGAAGTTCCCGTCCATGACATCGACATGGACCCAATCGACCTCGCCGGTGGCTTCGCAATCTTTAAGCGCCGCGCCTAAGTGCAGCGGGTCGGCGGCAAGGATGCTGGCGGCGAGTACCGTGCGCTGCGGGGACATCTTAATTGAACGTCCTTTCTTGAGTGAATACGCCGTCAAGATAGATGCGGATGCGTGAATTTTGTGGCCAGGACTCATGGACCGGGATCTTGACCCGCTCGCCGGGTTCGGCCATGGTCTTGAATATCTCGTTCTCGGATTGACCGCTTAGAATCTTTAAGACGATCTCGCGTTTGCGCAAGGGTTTTGCCGGCAGGGTATATTCAAGGAACCTTCCCGATGGGTCGCCGTTATGATTGCGCGCCACGGCGACTTCCAAGGTGAGTCCGGTATCCTCGATCTTGTCGCGGTTGTAGAGGGTGTCGGGCTTGAGACTTTGTTCGATGACCGAGTCATTGGTCAGGGCGTCCGATGGCCGCTCTGATATCTTGAGGTTTACCCGGTTCTTCTTCGCCCAGGCGGCTACCTCCGAGATGCCTTTGTTGACGAAATCCGGGATGATGAGTCTGTCTGACGACGGTTTGCCCAAACTCACGCTGACATGGATGAGATCGCCTTTCTCGGTCAAAGCCAATGCCGGAGGTTCTTGGGAGATGACGAACCCTCGGGGTTGCCGCAATGAGTGGACCTCTTCGACTTCACCTAATGCCAGATGGGAGGCCTTCAACTCGATCTCGGCTTTGCGTAGAGAGAGACCTGTGAGTTCAGGGACGGTGATCTTTTCACTGCCTAAGGATAAGGCGATGTTGACGATCTTACCTTCCCTGACCGTTGAGTTCGCCAAAGGGTACTGCTTGACCACGACGCCTAAAGGCAGTTGGGGCGCGTATTCCTCGGATTCCTTGACGAGTGCCAATCCCACCTTGGAGAGTTCGTCGACCGCTTGTCGTAATGTCTTGCCTTTGAGTTCGGGTACGATGACTTCCTGACGCGCGTGGATCATGCCTTTCATCAGCCAGTCGAATGAAAGATAGCCGCATGCGACGATGATGCTTGCTTGCAGCAGGCCGCCGAGCAAGCGCAGGAAGAATCGTAATGGTCCTGACGTCTTTTGTTCCATAGTCACCGGTGAGAGCGTTGCCCCTGCACGAATGACCATGCCGACATCGGCTTCTTGCCTTCGGGCTGGACTTGGGTCACGAGCAGACTCTCGCTACCGCATTTTACGACAAAACCTCTTTCCTTGACGAGTCCGGTGATCGTGCCGGGCTCATCAGCGCTGGAGTCGGCGACGACCTGCGCTTCCAGGATACTCAAACGTTGACCGTAGAGCGTGGCTTTGGCCTTGGGCCACCTGATGAATGCGCGTATCATGCGCTCCGTCGCGGCTGCCGGTTTCGACCAGTCGATGTTGCCGTCTTCTTTACGGATCATCTTGCAATAGGTGGCTAGCGTGTGGTTCTGGGGTAGTTTTGGCGCTTTATCTTTGGCGATGAGTGCGATCGAGCGCAGCATCAGTCTGATGCCGATGGCGGTCAGGCGTACGCCCAATTGTGGAGCGGTCTCTCTGGGAAGGACCGGGACGGTCTCCTGCATGAGCATAGGGCCCGTGTCCATCTCTTTTTCGAGTAAGAATGTGGTGCAACCGGTTTCGTTGTGGCCTTCCAAGATCGTGTATTCCAGAGGGCTGGGTCCCCGCAGTCTAGGCAGGAGAGAAAAATGTACGTTGATGCAGCCGGCTTTAGGCATTGAGAAGACGTCTGCCGGGATGATGCGTCCGTAAGCTACCGAGACGCCCAGTTCGGCGCCGAGGCGCTTGAAGGTTTCTTTGAAGGCTTCGTCGCGTAGTGAGGTCGGCTGCAGGATAGGCAGAGTGCTGTCATGGCGCAGCGCCAGGGCTTTGCTGGCGCAAGGCTCGAGAGTTTGGCCGCGTCCTCTGGGTTTGTCAGGCTGGCAGACTAAAGCTAGGACTTCGTTCTCTGGTGAGTCGAACAACGCTTGCAGGTGCTCGGCGGCGATCTGTGGGGTGCCGAAGAAGATGAGTTTCAAGGGCGCTATTTGATCGTCTGGTTCTCCCAAACGGGTTGGTACTGTTTGATCTCCTTTTGCACCTGCAGTTTCTGCATGAACGGCAGGTGGTCGACGAAGACTTTGCCTTCCAGGTGGTCGATCTCGTGTTGGAGCGCGCGCGCCAATAGGCCGGTGCCCTTGATCTCCCAAGGGATGCCCTTCTCGTTGAAGGTCATGACCTTGACGGTGTCGGGCCGTGAGATCTTCTTGAAGAGTCCGGGCAAGGACAGGCAGCCTTCTGATTCGACGAGCTTGCCGCCGTTATCGATGAGCTTGGGGTTGATCAGCACGATGCGCTTACTTCTGCCGTTAGGTTTGACATCGATGACCGCCAATTGCATCGAGAGACCTATCTGGTTGGCAGCTAGGCCTACCCCGTTGACGGCGTACATGGTGTCGAACATGTCACCGACTAAGCGTGTCAGGTCTTGGGTCCAGCCGCTGATCTTTTTGGTCTTGGTCTTTAATACTTTCTCCGGAAATTTAGTGATGCGTAATACTGCCATAGGGTATTATTTTATCAGTTAAAACAGGTCGTACGGGTCGGGATGTAGTTTGATGCGGATGCGGCTGTTCTTGACTTTGCCGATGGCTTCCCAGATGAGCGTCTTAGGGAACGGCAGGGCTGCTTGAGTCCAACGTAGGATGATCTGTTGGCGGAAGCGCCCTTGGATGCGGTGATAGAAGCCGGCGGAAGCGCCCATCACTTCGAGGTCTTGCGTGAAGATATTGCCCGCGTTGATATGCGCGGCGCAGGTATCCGCGGCTTCCTGTAGACCTTGTTCGTCCTTACCCGTCAGTTCGATGGAGACGATGCGCGCGAAGGGAGGCAAACGGACCTGTTTGCGCAAAGCGGCTTCTTGCGCGTAGAACGCTTCCCAATCGTTGGCAGCCAGGCTCGCGAAGATGGGGTGTTGCGGCTGACGGGTCTGCACGATGACGGTTCCGGGGTGCGCGCCCCGCCCGGCGCGTCCGGCCACTTGTACTAATGTCTGGAAGGCGCGCTCGCAGGCGCGGAAATCAGGCAGCATCATCTCCGTGTCGGCATCGAGCACCACGACTAAGGTGACGGCAGGAAAATGCCAGCCTTTGGTGATGATCTTGGTTCCGATGAGGACTTTATAAGCACCGGACTCGAAATCACGGTAGATCGCCTGGGCGTCGCCGGTGGTGTCTTTGTCAAGACGCAGGGTCTTGATGTTTAGGAACGCTTCGATCTCGCGGGCGATCTTCTGCGTGCCCATGCCGCGTTCGGCTAAAGGACTCTTGGCCGACCCGCAATCGGGACACGCCGTTGGGACGTTCTTGCGTAAGCCGCAGTGGTGGCACTTGAGCCGCTTGCTGCCGTCATCGGTGTTGTGTAGAGTCAGCGGCAGGTCACAGCGTGTGCAATCGACATATTTGCCGCATGCTTGACAGCAGAGGGTGCGCACAAAACCGCGGCGGTTATGGAACACCAGCGCCTGCCCCCCGGCCTCGACGGTTTCTTTGATGGCGTCGATGACGTCGCGGTTGACGGGATGCTGCGGGCGATAGAGTTTGGTCACCCGTATGGTGGGCATCCCGGCGTTGCCGTAGCGGCCGGCGATCTTGGCTTTGAGCATGATGTTTTCTTGCATCATGCTGTAGCATTCGAGGCTCGGCGTTGCGGAAGCGAAGATGGCGATGGCTGATTGGTGGCCGACGCGCCACAGCGCCACGTCGCGTGCGTGATATGCCGGGGAGGGGGTCTCTTGCTTAAAGGAGCTGTCTTGTTCTTCGTCGATGATGATAGCACCCAAGTCCTTCATCGGCAGGAAAATGGCGCTGCGTGTGCCTAAGACCGCGTCGATCGTGCCTGCTAGGAGCGCTTCGTAGATGCCGCGCTTGGCCGCTTCCGGTGTCTTCGAGCTCCAGATGGCGATGCGTGCGCCATCGGGGAGCTGCTCTGCGAACATGCGCGCAAACTGCGGGGTCAGCGCGATCTCCGGCACCAGGTAGATCGAGCCTTTGCCTTGTGCGATAAGCTCGCTCATGAATTTAAGCAGGACGAAACTTTTTCCTGATCCTGTCGGCCCCCAAAGATAGACAGGTTTTTTTGTCGTGCCATAGGAGTCCCTGATCGATTGCCAGGCGCCTTGTTGGGCTATCGAGAGGTCGATCTTATTGCGGCCTTGTGCGGTGTGTATCCAGGGGTTTGCACGCCCCGGGAACCCGGGGCGCCGATTGCCGAGGAAGAGTCTGACCGGAAGCGCCGTTTGTACGGATTGAGCCCAAGTGGCGATGTATTGCGAGGACAGGAAGCCCGCCACCGCGCCGATATAGT
>JBBTGF010000349.1:0-4292 GCA_038041525.1 Elusimicrobiota bacterium
CCATCTCTTTAGGGTTGTCCGCTCTTAACCTAGGACCCGGTATCCGTTATATCAGTGAGACCACCAAGTTACCTTTAACCTTCTCCTTGGGCGCTGCCTGGTATGCCATCCCCGGATTAGCCCTTTCCGCTGACATCAGACGCTTGGCTTATGACGGTAGGACCAATTTAAGCCTAGGCACGGAATATATGCTCCTGCCCATGTTCACAGTCAGGGGTGGGTATCTGCTCTCTAGCGCCACGTCGCTACAGCAGGCCAATGCCCTAGGCATGGGGTTTGGGTTGAAGGTTTTAGGGAATCGCGTGGATTATGCCTTCACGCCGTTTGGGGATTTGGGCGTAGCGCATCGTATTAGTTTGAATGTGCGTTATTGATCAAGGAATTTAGAATCTGCTCGGCGGTTCGATCGTTGGGGTTCAATCGCAGGGTCTCGCGTAGGGCATTTATGGCTTTTTGCGTTTGATTGGTTTTGTAATACGACAGGCCTAGATTGAATAGGATGGTCTCAAGCTTGTGATGCTGTGCTAGTTGTGTGGATTTTCTTGTTTTCAAGGCATGTTCGAACAAGTTTGCTGCTTTGCTGAATGAACCGTCTTCGAAATCTAAGATACCCAGGGCGCCGTAGGCATCGCTATATAGCGGTTCTGTGGCGAGCGCTTCCTGATAGCTCGATCTGGCAAGCGTCCTGTTACCGATCTTTTCGTAAAGGACACCGAGATAGTAGTCAACTTGAGGGTTACGTATTTTTGATTGCTTGCATTGAGTTAGCAAATCCCCGGCCTTTTTAAAATCATTCCCCAGCAGGGCGTTTTTGGCCTCGCTAAGTAGCTGGATCTGCCGGGCAGAGTTGACGACGAATATATTGATGGCGCGGCTGGAGAGGGGGCTTGCAAGATCATCGTCAGTAGAAAAGTTTTTCAGGTCGTATATGGGTGAATAAGCCATGGCCTCCGGCGACCGGGTATTTTTGTTGACGATCTTAAATACCCTGAAGCTGGGATTCTGATATTGCAGCGCAAAATATGAGAGCTTGTCCGGTTGGAAATGCAGTCTATATGCCGCAGTATCTGCTCCTACGGATCTTTGTGCGGCCATGTAGCGGTAGTATTCCTTCGTCGTGTCAAGAAGCATGGCGGTTTGATAGACCAGATAGTCAGCGTGCCAGGTTTGGGAAAGCGCGTAGAGGGCGTCCTCGCTGGAATAGAGGGCGCTTAAGAAGCTGATCGATTTCGTCCGCATCGACGGCGATTCGAATTTTGGATGCAAGATGACAGGTTTCCCGGTCCAGACTAATAGCACGGGGCTGGTTTCAAAGGCAGCCAACAGCACGGCGTCTGCGGGGGTGTTGGTTCGTAGCCATCGGATCAGGGTATGGGTGTCTGCCGGATGCGTGAGGGGGTAAGGGATCTCTTCATAGCGCAACGCGACATGGCGGTCGATCGATGCCTTGTACCATGTTGCCTTGGGATAAAGCGTTTCACCAGCCTCTATAGCTATGCAGACTAAGACCAACAGTATCGGCAACGCTTTAGAAACGAAGGCTTTAGGCGTGTGTTTGGTATTTTTGCTGATAAGGGCGCCCGCCAGGATGGCAAGAAAGAACGCGATGATGACGCTTAAGCGCTCAACCAAGAGATAGCCGGTCATTGTGATCGCTGTCAGTGTCAATAGCGGGTAGATGGCCGGTTGTGGCAGCGCGTCTTTTTTGATGAGCCTTTTGATAAGAGCGGTCAAGGCGAGTCCAGCCACCGCGATCAAGGGGCCCAGGCCGAGCAGGAGATGATTGAGCATGGGCGAATCGAAAGGTCCGACCCAGAGGATCCGCGCCAGTGGAGGCAGGAGGAGGGGGTCGTTTGGTTTGGTGAGGCCAAAATGTAGTTTAGCGGCCAGCAACTGCCAAACGTGCTGATAGGTGGAGCCTTCGCCGGTGCCGCAAGCCAACAAGACCAGGATGGTAAAAAGCCAGGGAAGCGCTGGGATCAGAAAGCGACGGGCGAATGCCGGAGGGTGTCCTTTATGTTGCCAGTAAAGACTGCCTATCAGCGCATAACAGAATAGCTGTCCAGGCGATAGGAGGAAATCCTGGTGTCTTAACAATGCAGACAGTAAGGATAACGTCGTGACGCAAAGCGTGAAAGCCAGGAGGATGTGCGGGAGGTCTTGTTCTTCTTTGCGCAGGCACCAGGTCAGCGGCGCCAGGCTGACGGCCAGAGCTAACCAGAGGAATCGGGAAAAATGCCAGGACATGAGACTGCCCGTCAGCAGTGCGCCCGCTGCCAGTGACCAGGCGATCTTTTTGACGAGTGGCCCGCGATCATCTTGGATCGCCGCCAGCAACATCGCTAAGCCGCCAAAAAACAATGGCAAGGCGAATTGTTCGTATTCGAATTGGCCGATGGAGCGTAAAAAAACGTCCCGACAGAGTCCATAGAGAACCGCACTAGCCAGCGCAACCCAAGTGTTGCGCCAAAGCGACAGCGATATGTCAAAGACCGCGAAAAGAGAAAGGGTGGCCCAGAACGACATGAATATCATCAAGAATTCATGGAATGGCAGATGTTCCTTTAGGTTGAAGATCCTGTATAAAGATCCGACGCTGAATTCCATCAGTAAAGTCATCTCTTGGCGCGACTTGAGACCTTCGGGGAACTGTAGATCAAGATCGTTCTCTGGCGGTTTCTGGCCGGTAGCCCACATTTTGGCGTAACGATAGTGGACTGCGGCCTCTGACCAGAAAATAGCGGTGTCGTCATTCTTTTGGAACGAGGTTATTTGTTTATAGCGTTGGATCTTGGCTGTGGTGAGAAGCAGGAACAGGAGCGCTAATAATATAAATGGGACTGATTTGTAGAAACGATTATCATGAGGTGATAGATTATCCTGCACGGGGATAGTTTAATCATTTGCCAGGGACATCGCTAGAGAGCGCTTAAAGCCGGGCGAAGGCGTCCGTGGCTTCGATCAGGGCCGAGCGGACGGCGGGCTCGGTCATCGAATGCCCGGCGTCGCTGACCACGATGAGTTTGGATTTTGGCAGCGTTTTGTGCAGGTCCCAGGCCGAGGTCATCGGACAGACCGTGTCGTAGCGGCCTTGTACGATGACGCAAGGCAAGTGGCGGATGCGTCGGGCGTCGCGCAACAGTTGGTCGTCTTGGCGCAAGAAACCCTTGTTGATGAAGTAGTGGCATTCGATGCGCGCAAAGGGTAGCGCCATGCGCGGTTTGCTGAATCGGGCGACCATGGAAAGATCTTGTTTGAGTTTACTCGTGCTAGCTTCCCAGACAGACCAGGTTTTAGCGGCCTTGAGACGCATCTTGAGGTCGCGCCCGGTGAGTCGTTTGTGGTAGGCACGGACCATATCGCGGCGCTCTTTTTTCGGGATCAGGTCGCGGTAAGGTTCCCAGGCGTCCGGGAACAGGAAATCGGCGCCTTCTTGGTAGAACCAGCGGATCTCTTTCTTGCGCAACAGGAAGATGCCGCGCAGGATCAGTCCTTTACATCGGGTCGGATGCGTTTCGCTGTAAGCCAGAGCCAGAGTACTGCCCCAACTACCGCCGAAGACGACCCATTTTCCGATGCCAAGATGTTCGCGCAGTCTCTCGATGTCGGCGACTAAGTCCCAAGTCGTATTCTCGCGAAGTTCATTGTAGGGTGTACTCTTGCCGCAACCGCGCTGGTCGAAAAGTACGATGCGCCATTTCTTGGGATCGAAGTAACGCCGGTAGACTGGGTCCAAACCACCGCCGGGCCCGCCGTGCAGGAAGATGACAGGTTTGCCTTTGGGATCGCCGGCTTCTTCATAATAGACCGTATGGATATCACTGACGCGCAGTCTGCCTGTGCGATAGGGTTCGACAGGGGGATAAAGCTCGGTGAGTCCGTGTTGTTTGCTCATGCCGTCATTATATCTAGGTGAGATAGTCCCCTTGTCATCCTGAGCATCCCCTTGTCATCCTGAGCGAAGCGAAGGATCTGTCGGGATATCTAAGAGATTTTTCGCTAACGCTCAGAATGACAGGCGGGAGGGCTGAATCATTGATGGAATATCTAAGAGCTGGATTAGGTGTGTCATTTATTGCATAGTTATGCTTCCGTTAAGATATTCAAGGAGGGAAAGATGAAAAAGTTGTTTCTATTGTCAGTGATCGCTATGTTGGCGTCACCCGTGGGGGCGACCGAGTACAATATCGATCTAGGACATAGCAACGTCACATTCACTATCAGGCATCTGATCGGCAAAGTGACCGGGCGCTTTAAAAAGTTCGAAGGCAAGTTCGCTTACGATCAAGGCG
>JBBTGF010000350.1:0-2546 GCA_038041525.1 Elusimicrobiota bacterium
CCACGGCCGCGGTTTCCTTGGCGTTTTCAGCGACGGAAAAATCGCTATCAGGCGACGGGCCAATGGCCTCGATATTGACCGCCTGCAATTCTTCTAGATGTCGTTGGATCTTTTCAATCACCGTTTTATTGCGCGCCGCCGTGAAGCGATTGGAGGCCATAGCCCTGCGTAACGGCCATAAAACGGCGCCGGCTTGGGTGATCTTGCTTTCATGTAAACGTTTGAAATCCTTAAGCGGATCCTCGTAGCGAATGGCGCTAACCGCATCCTCGCCGATGTGATCCTCGCCGTTTAAATAACGCTCGCGCGCCTCCTGGATGGCTTGGCGCTGGGAGGCGGTTCTGGCCTCGCGCTGCAGCGTGGTCAAGAAATCATTGATATAGACCGAGTCGAGCGCGCTTTCGACTTTCTCCCAGACCGCTTTTGATTTATCCAAGGCCGAGATGGTCTCGGTATAAAGTCGTATGAAATCCTCGTCGCCAAGGCGCTGCGATGCCTTAAATTTACTGGCTAAAGTGGACAAGTTTTCCGTCACCTCGTCAGCGTTCCAACGCGTGCGCAACAAGTCATAGATCGCGGCGGATGCGAAAACGCGTTCAAGATACGCTTTGGCGCCGGAGGTATAATAGGCGAAAACCTCTCCTGCGGAGCCTTGCTCGCGCGCGACCCGACCTTCGGCTTGCAGGCGCTTTTGGGCGTTCAAAGTGTCGAGGTTGATCATGATATCGTTATCGCCTTTGATATGGATGCCGCGCAATATCCTTTCGTTGGTGAAGACGATCAAGCGTTCGTCGGCGATGATGTCTTTAAGGCCCTTAAGATACGCGCCATTTTTCATGCCGCCGGTGATCTCAATATCGGGAGTGGTTTGCGTGACCTCTATGACTTTACCGCCTAATCCTCTGCTGATAATCGCTTCCTGGATCAACCGGCCATAGGCTTCGTCATAGCAGATGACGCCCCGGCCTAAACGATGACTCTCCAAAATGCGTTCGGTGATGGATGGTACGACGTTAGAATCTTCCAATGCAAGATAGGTGCGGCTCCTGTTGCCTCTGGCCGGTGGCGCGTCGATGGCGACCACGCGCGAGCCGATATCGGCGATGAGTAATTCCTGGGCGCCGGTGGCGGTGGCCGACATGCCAACTTTCTTGCTTGAGCGGCGCAGCGCCAAGGCTTCAGGCAAGGTGCCCATCGACGACGTCTTGTTGGTGGATATTTTGCCTTCCAGATTCGTCACGCCTTCCCGCAGGTAGGCCGCGACCTCGAAAGGTTTTTTTGAAAACGCGCTTTGCATCTGGATTCTGCCGCCGCTGACGGGGTGTAATAGTCCGTCAGGCCCTAATGCCCATACCACCGGACCGCGTTGGGCTTTGAGCACGTCGTCAACCATGCCGATATCGTAGCCTTTGGCTTGCAACTGCTTGAGTAAGGCCGGACTTTTAATGATCTTGCCATGCCCCGGCTCGACGCCGATGGCGAGCAACTCGGGATTCCCGGCGAGCTCTTGCGCGTAGCGATCGGTCGGCAAGGCTGGCACGTCTTTGAGTTCATTGAATATCTTGACGGACTCCCGAATCACTGCGGCTTGCGGTTTCATTGGTTTGATGCCGCCGCCGTCGCCTTCGACGTAGCGGGATTGCTGGGTCAAGATACCGTCGACCTCATCGAAAATAGTCAGTTTGACCCGGTCGGCCAGAAGATTCCTGATGCGCTCGTGCACGCCACCAGCGGCCTTGCCTTCGCTTTGCGAGGGTTGTTTGATCAAACGGCCAAAATGACCGTAGCTATCCACATCGTAGATCAATTGCACGGGTCCTGCGGCGCCCGAGAGCACGCGCTCAAAGGGTTCGTAATTGCCACGCTGCGCTTCCTCAACAAGCGGCTGCGCCAAGATCTTCTCATACCCGAGCGTTTGCGCGATCTTGGGGTTACGCGTTTTGCCTACGCCGCCCGACTGCGCCACTTGTAGAGCCAGTTCACCGCTGGTGACGACATAATCGACGATGCCCGCAGATTCATGCTTCGCCAATTCGATCCCGGTCGTGATGTCGGCCGCGAGACTTTTGCCTTGGCTTGTGGCTAACTCAATGGAGACGCCTTTGCTCATCTCATCGATAGCTTCCCGCTGCGCGGGCAATAATCTTTCAATGATGCCGGCGTCGATGAGGGCGGTCTCGGCGTTTTTAACATCGCTAGGGAGGGTAGGCTTCGCCTGTTGTCGCGGCGCCGACTGTTGGTGTTTTTGCGCATTCAAATCAGCAGGGATTTCCAACTTGGCGGACTCGTCATCGACGGGCTCTTCGTTTTTTCGCTCCACTGGCGATTCGCGCGTGGGTTCTTGCGCGGGCGCGCCGACCACTTCCGCTTGCGGCTCCCCGGTCGTAGGCTCCGCGACCTGTGCGGTGATCGGCGTATTGGACTTAAAAACGTTCCTGACCCTGGCTTTAGCCGACTGATAGCTTTCCTTAATAGGATTAATGACAGCGGTCCTGACCGGCTCGATGACGCCGGCCTTAAACGCAGCCTTCACCGGGTCATAAATG
>JBBTGF010000351.1:0-2241 GCA_038041525.1 Elusimicrobiota bacterium
TTCTATCTCTGCGGACCCAAAGGTTTCGTCACCGATCTGGAAACGGGCCTGCTCGACGCGGGCGTACCTCGCGACCGCGTGCGCCACCCCTGAATCAAAACGCGGGGACGCCGGTGATGGCGCGGCCGATGATGAGCGTGTGGATCTCGTGGGTACCTTCGTACTTCTTGACCACGTGCATGTTCCTCATGTGTCGGCCCGAGTGATAGGCGTCGAAGGTGAAGACGTCGGCCGGTAAGAGCTCGCAGGCGAGCTGGGCCACTTCGACGGCTTTGCAGATGTTGTTGTACTTGCCCATCGAGACATGCACATGATTCAAGGCGCCTTTGGCTTTCAGGTCGGAAAGGCGCAAGGCTAGGAGTTGCGCGCATTCCGTTTCGCTCACCATCTTGGCAAGCTTGCGCTGCGTCTCTTGTTTGTAGGCTAAGGGTTTACCAAAGAGGATACGCTTGTGGGAGTAATCCGTCACTTCTTTGATGCAGGCGCGCATGGCGCCGATGGCGCCCCAGCAGATGCCGTAGCGCGCTTCGTTCAAGCAGCGCAGGGGGGACTTCAAATCGGAGCCGCCGGCGGGTTGCACGGTGCCGGGCAGCAGGTTGTCCGCCGGGACCTCGCAGTTGCTCATGGATAACGAGGAGGCGATGCCCGCGCGTAGCGCCCATTTTTCTTCATTGCGGAAGGAGTAGCCCGGAGTGTCGCGTTCGACTAAGAAGCCGCGGATGCCTTCATCGGTCTTAGCCCAGACGACCGCGACGTCGGCGAAACCGTTGGTGATCCAGACTTTGGTGCCGTTCAATATCCAGCCGGCCGCGGTCTTCTTGGCGGTGGTGAGCATGACGGAGGGATCGGAGCCGCCTTGTGCTTCGGTAAGCCCGAAGCAGGCGAGCTTCCTACCCGCGAAGAGTTCGGGCAGCCATTTTTTCTTTTGCGCCTCGGAACCGTACTCGAGGATGGCGAACATGCATAGCGAGCTTTGCACAGAAGCCAATGAGCGCAGCGCCGTGTCGCCGTATTCGAGTTCGCGCATGGCCACACCGTAACCCGCCGGGGTGATGGGCGTGAAATCGGGACCCAGATATTTTTCGATGCCGTTCATGTACGCGCCGAAGACGCCGGTGGTCGCGGCTAAGTTCCTAGCGGTGTTCCTGATCAGGGCTTCCGCGTCACCGAAAGGCGCGGTGTTGCCTTTGTCCCATTCCATGATATGGGGCAAGATCTCTTTGGCTACGAAGTCGCGGCAGGCATCCCTGACCGTGCGCTCATCTTCGGTTAGGAAAAGTTCGTCCGTGCCCAGGTAGTCCGTGCCTGAGATTTCGTGTGATTTTGATTGTGTTTTTATCATGGTGTTTTTATCCTCGGATCTTTTTAGTTGCGAGCTAGTTTATCTTAAAACATCGCCTGTAAAAGTGCAACCTAAGCGTGAGCTGGTCAGAGAAATTTCATTCATTGCTTCAGTCGCATGGTTTTTCCGCAGACGCGGTCGGTGTCAGAGACACCGCCGCTCGGGTCTCGGCCGTTTTGAAGTCAAAACGGCCTGCGACACGCTGCGTAAAATACCATGCGACTTACGCTTGTTTGAAATTTCTTTGATATCTGGCAAACGCCACTTGATTTACTAGTTGTCCGGCGCCAAGCTGTAATAGGGATCATGTCTTTAAAATCGTGGGTTACATGGGTCGTGCTTGCCATCGCTTTGTGCGCGTGTGCGGGGCAACGGCGGTTCGTCACTTTCGAGCGTAACGAATTGCCTGCGGGTTTCGATGCGACGCAAAAGACCGCGCTGGAGCGCGTACTCATCATCGTCGAACGCAAGCGCTCTACGCAGCCGACAGCGGCGGCGCGCGGCGCGTTGGAAGGCGCGGTACGCTGGTTAGGCAAGCTCTCTTCCGCTCATGTCACTGCTGATGTGCAGTATGCATCCGCCGAGCTCGATGCCGACAGGCTCGGTGAAGCTATCGCTGATGAGTTCATCGCCGCCGGTCACGCGGTCGCGGCGCATCTGGCGGCCGACGGCTCTGGGATCGACGTAATCGATCAGCAGCATCGCAACGATCACATCCACCGATTCATTCCGCACCGCAATCTGGTGCGCGTCCTGCACGAGGTATCGACCCAACTGCCGCCGCATCCGTGAAGCATTGGGCAGCTCCCTGGGTAGCAGAATGTCGCTGGTGATCAGACGAATGCGGTGCGACCCAATCGCCTTGCGCAACTGAGCGGCCACCCACCCCGTGCCGGCTC
>JBBTGF010000352.1:0-9999 GCA_038041525.1 Elusimicrobiota bacterium
GATGCGTTCGATCTCCTGGTGCGAGAGTCCGAGCAGGCGCTCCTTAGACATACGCTCAAGCTCACCGAAAGCGATACGCCCGGACTGTCCGCGACCGATCGACATCTCCAGGAACTTCAGACCCATTGCGCTACCTCAAGGAGCCCATTGACATAGGGCTTGGCGCTACCGAACGTACCCTGACCACATTTAATGCGCTCGATACCCGCACCCATACCGAGCTTACGCACGATATAGAGCGCCATCTCGCCTTCGGCGTCATAGACGCCGTCTTTATACCAAACGATGCAACCGCGCCCCGGTCTAGCGAAGGCGACCGTCTCGCACACGGGATCGACAAAAAACTTCCTAGCCAAGGCTTGCAGTTGCTCGTGCCCGAGCTTGGCGCCTTTGCTAGTCACCACCCGCCAAGCGCGGAAGCTATTGCGGGGTCCTTTGGGTACGACGTAGATATCTGCCATCACAATCGCGGTTCACCACCCGTCACTGCGCGGAACGCCTCAAAATAAACCTCCCGGGTCTTGGTGATGATCTCTTTAGAAAGATGCGGCACCGGCGGCTTCTTGTCCCATTTGAGCGTCAGCTCAAGATAATTCCTGACCTGCTGTTTATCGAGCGACTCGATAGCAGTCCCGGGTCTAAAATCCTTCGCCCACCAAAAACGCGAGGAATCGGGCGTCAGGACCTCGTCACACAAGATGATCTTGCCATCCGGAGTAGTCCCGAGCTCGAACTTGGTGTCAACTAAGACTACACCGCGTTGTTTCAGGTAGTCATAAGCAAAAGTAAAGATATCCATGGCCGCTTTCTTGATTGCCGCTGCCGCGGGTTTGCCGATAGCGGTCTCGACTTCGGGCCAAGAGATGTCCTCGTCGTGTTTGCCGCGCTCGTTCTCTTTAGTCGTCGGCGTCAACACCGGCCCGCCAGGGATCAGGTCCCCAAATCTAAGCCCCGCAGGCAGCGCAGAAATCCAGTCTTGTTTGTCATTGCGAGCCCCAATTTCCTGTTGGGGCGTGGCAATCTCAAAAGATTCTTTATGAGATTGCTTCGCTACGCTCGCAATGACTGAAAGATTGCCTGTCTTATCCACTCGCCTTTGATACGCTTTCCAACCACTGCCCGCCAAATGCGCCCTGACGATAAATTCGTAGGGAAAAATCTTGGCTTTGCGCACCACCATGGAGCGGCCCGTGGATTCCTTAGGTAATTCCACATCCTTAGCGTCAAGGACATGATTAGCGACGATGTGTCTTGTCTTCTCGAACCAGAATGTGGAGATCTGCGCCAGGACCTTTCCCTTGTCAGGGATCAGGTCAGGCAGCACCCAATCGAACGCACTGACCCTGTCTGATGCCACGAACAACAACCGGTCGGCATCGAGTTCGTAGACATCCCGGACTTTTCCTTGATAGATGAGTTTCATGGCACCCCCTACCTAAGCTAGTTTGCTATTTTTACAAACCTCTGGCTATCCCTGGAACTACTCGACGTGAACTTCGGGACGGGACGCTTGCGCTTTAAGCGAACGCACTTCTGCTTCCAGGGCGGCAACGCGCTTTTCTAGTAACGCCACACGGTCAGTCGGTGCGTGGTCGTTCGCAGGAATAACAACAGGCGCGACGGCCGCAACAGGGGCATCATCTGCGAAGAGATGCTGGTAGCGGACCTCTTTTTGCCCGCTCTGGCGCGGCGAGCGCATGACCCATGCTTGCTCGCCGCGGGCGCTTAAATCCTGCAAGAATCCATCCACCTCGGCAGAACTGGCGAATGTGCACATGCGGTCGATGCGTGTTTTGATCTCCCCGGGCGTTTGCGGACCGCGCAGGATGAGCACGCAAGCCACGGCAGTCATCTTGATATCCTCGCTACCGATCAACTTCTCGATATGATGCTTGAACTTAGGCACACGGTTGCCCACGCTATATTCACGCTCGATGAGCCCCTTCTCGATGAGCGTATGCACGCCGCGAGCTGCGGTATCTGCGTCTAAGTCCATCACCGGGTCGCGGCTGCTCTTCTGATTGCATGCGTTGATCAAAGAATTCATGGTCAACGGATAAAGCTCGGGCGTAGTGAACGACTTCTCCACAAGCGAACCCAATATACGCAATTCGATGGCATTAAGTTTCATCACAATCAAGTCTAGGCGAATTCCCCGCGCCCGTCAATGCAACCGTAAAAAAAGAGAACGGCCCGGTTCCCAGTTCCAACTGTAAGACCTTATTTAAAACCGATCTTCGGGACCGGTTTGACAGGGTCAGCCATCAGGTTGCGTATCGCGTCAAAGACCTCTTTGATCTGCCCCTTGTGCTGGTTCAGCTCATCCCCATGCTCGAACAAACGCTTCTCGATCGCTTCCAAACGCTTTGCCAATCCGACATTGGCGGATAGCACCCGACGCAAGCGCACAAAAGCGCGCATGATGGCGATGTTGACCTGGATCGCTTGCTCGCTATTGAGGACCGTAGAGAGCATGGCGATGCCATGTTCCGTGAACGCATGCGGCAGATAGCGTGCGCCCCCTCGGCCTGATTTTGAGGTCGCAATCTGCGACCTCAAAACCGTGGCTTCCACAGCTGAGCTGTCCCGGGTTTGACGGACATCATTCTTGGTTGATTCTTCGCTTCGCTCAGAATGACAGCGGTGATGGATTCCCGCTTTCGCGGGAATGACGAGGAGAGTCACTCCCAATCAATCATTGCAGGGGGCTTTGAAATTTCGGTGAGACCCACCTTAATTACCTCTCAAAACTAACCTCAATCCAGAATTAGTGTGTGTCACAGGAATTGGCGGATTAGATATTGTGCCCTCGCGATGGCCCTTCGCTTGGCCGTGCCCATTTAAGCTCGAGTCTTTTATGATGCAAGGCGCAATCACGCAAGTACAGGTTGATGAGATTTTGATAGGGCATGCCGACGTCGGTCGCCAACCTTTTGAAATAGAACACGGTCCCCTTGTCTAGACGTATGGTGATGGGTTGCTTTAGCCGTGATATATAAGGGTTCTTTTCACCCTTCATTTTCGAGAAATCATAACGCTCTCTCATAACGTCACCTCCGGTATCGTAATTCCGGTGACACCCACCGGAACTGCCCAGTCCCTGGAACTACAAAAATATCGCCTAGCGTGACCGGCCATGCCGGGGGTATGGGTCATGCGCAGATTGATTCTGCGCCAACAGGTAAAGGATGTACTGGTTTAAAGAAAGCCCCTCCTCCTTGGCTTGCAAGGTCAAACCCGCTTGCAGACTTTTTGGCATACGCAGAACGAATTTTCCAGGGAATTTTCTACGCGCCAAGGGCTCCGGGGTCGGCCGTTTTTCTTTTTTGGCGGCCAACAACCACAACGAAGCCGCGACCTTGATCTCTTTGACTGCCCGCTCCGGAGATTCACCAAATGCGGAGCATCCGGGCAACTCCGGCAAAGTCGCGATATAACCCTCATCTTCCTTGCTGTAAAAGACCTTGATGGCATAAGAAAATTCCATATCAATCGCCTCCTTTCTCGAGTCCAAGCTGATATTTTTCGATCACACCAAGGAACTGCCGCACCTGATAAGGTTTTACCCTGCCGCTGACATTCTGAAAATTCATGATCTCGGCAACACCGCGGCGCACATAAACGCAGTGGCTCCCCTTCCCACCACGGCGGATAAAACCGAACGCTTCCGCCAATCTGCACAGGTCGGCAAACCGGACATTCTTAGGATTATTCTTGATTGCCGCATAGAGCTTCTCCTGACGCACGATTTAATGATATCACATGTGATATCACCATGCCAGATGTAGAATTGTCTAACGCAAGATGAGCCTGAAAAACATGATGTTTCTAATACAAGATGAGCCTGAAACAGGCTCTTTAAGCCAACGGCGGCGAGTCCTGGTAGCCTTAAACCATGACGATAAACATGGACGACTCACAAATAACGACGCTGGAACAGGTCAGATTGATTCTAAAATCTTCCCGGGGGTTGGAGTTCAAAGGGCTCTCGCGCGACGGCAAATACGCCTGGATCGAGCGGGCGTTAAACCGGTTCAATTACTTTTCTTTGAACAAAAAGGAAAAAGGCGTGATTAAAACCTACATTCTGCGCATGAGCGGATTTTCCCGCGCTCAATTAACGCGCCTGGTGTCGAAAAAATGCAAAGGCGGCTTAATCAAGGCAAGCGCCGTCGAGCACCATCGTTTTGAAGCCAAATATACGGTTTTTGACAAAGAGTTGCTGGCTCAAACGGACAACGCGCACGGCCGGCTGAGCGGTCCAGCGACGAAAAGAATTTTTCAGAGGCAGTACGGCGTCTACGCGGACCAACGATTCGAACGGTTAAAAGACATTTCCTCGGCGCACATTTACAATTTGCGTTCTAGCCGCACGTATAAGTTAAGAGCCCAGACATTCGCTGGCACAAAATCGGTCCAAGTGGCTATCGGTGCCAGGCGCAATCCGGAGGCGTTGGGCCGGCCCGGCTGGATCAGGGTCGATACCGTACACCAAGGCGACCTAGACGGACAAAAGGGGGTTTATCACATCAATATGGTCGATTCGGTCCTGCAATGGGAGATTGTGGCGTGCGTGGAAAAGATTTCCGAGGCCTATCTTGTGCCGGTTCTGAAAGAAGCGCTCGCGGCGTTTCCGTTTAGGATTTGGGGATTCCATTCTGATAATGGGAGCGAGTATATCAACGGGGTGGTGGCTAAACTTTTGAACAAACTGCTCATTGAACAGACGAAATCGCGTTCTGGGCGCACCAATGATAACGCATTGGTGGAAGGCAAAAATGGCAGCGTCATTAGAAAACATATGGGTTACTGGCACATAGAACAAAGGCACGCGCCTCTGATCAACGGGTTTTACCAGGAGCATTTCAACGTGTATTTAAATTTTCACCGGCCCTGTGGTTTTGCGACGGTAACGGTGGATAGTAAAGGCAAAAGGCATAAAAAATATGAGACCTATCAGACGCCTTATGAACGGCTTAAATTTCTCAAAGACCCCGGCCGCTATCTTCGTGATGGCGTAACCTTTGACGCGTTGGATGCCCTGGCGGGACGCAAAACAGACAACGAGTCGGCACAGGCGATGCAGGCGGCCAAAGACAAGCTTTTTAATCAATTGGGGCGCAGCATAAAGAGAAGTAAAGACAGATCGCACGCTTTATTTTTAGCTCAAAAAGGAGGCAAGGTTCGAGAAACTACGAGGACGGTCCGTCGGGAGCTTTCAGGCTCATTCTTGGATTAGAAAATGCTGATGTAAGATCTACCGCAATGGATACAAGCAAGTATCAGCGTGCCTTAAAAGCTTCCACGGAAAAGCTCAGCCTGTCCCCATTTCCCTCGATATCACAAAGCCTTACTCAAAGAATGCCCAACTCTCGTAAGATAAAGAAGAAATTCACGGCCTTTATTCGTTATAAAAAAACACGAATTTTCCTCTTTAATTAGAAGGCGTCCAGTCAAAAAACCAATGTAATATTCAAATGAATTTTTAGCGTATACGGCAGGATAAGAAACTGACGCATTCTTATAATACCCATAAATCACATCTTTCTCTTCGCCATTTGGAGGACATCCATTGAGATGACTTAAAATTGCAATTTGACTACCGAAAATTACTCCGTAAAGTGACTCAAACTCCAATGCTAGAACTGTGGCCGCTAAGCTTTTGACCAATGCTGGAACAGCCTCTACTCTGCCTTCCAAATCTCTTATTTTTAATTCCTGATTAATATTTTTTTCAATTTCTTGAATCACGAGAGTAGCAGGAATGTCCTTAATTGCTTCCTCTGCCGCACGTCGAGCTCTTTCCGATTCGAGTGGTTCCTTCGGCTGAGGTTGCATTGCGTCTAATCCCACAGGCCCAAATTTATTAATGCGACCTACCGCCCGAGAAAGTTCGACCCTAAAATAAAACACAGAGGCAGCTGCAACTGCTGGCCACAGGGCATGCTCAATAATTAATTGGGCCAGACGTATTAACTCAATTTTCATTTAATAACCTCAACTTTTAACCTTTAAACAGAAATATTATTTCAGTTTTTTATCAATCAAATCCCACCGCTCTCGATATCCGCTGATATCCCAACCGCTCAGCGATTTATGCGGCGGCAAATGGACCGTCCTGATTGTTGTCTGATTATGACTCTGCCCCTTTTTACCTGGCGTCTTCAACCAAAGCGAGTGTGCCTCCAAAACATTTTTAGACATATCATATGCGGGGATAATGAAATATTCAAAATTAGATTTACTGCCAGACAATGGAATTCCACCAAGTACCCAGAAAAAGTTTTCGCCAAAATATTTCTCAGCTTTCGCTCCAAGACTGCAAGTTGGATTTCCTGGCACGAACGTTTTCACTTGGATATGAACGAATCTTGTCCCCTCAATATTACTGCAAAGGATATCAGTATTTGGCGTATTGCCCATTGTAACCACTGCCGAATATCCTCGTCGACAGAGCTCCCCTGCTACAAAAAACTGGCTAGCGTTTCCCCTTGAACTTTTTTCATTATTCATAAAAATTTTACTCCCACTCGATCGTAGCTGGGGGTTTGCTGGAGATATCGTAGACTACGCGGCTGATGTTGGGGAGTTCGTTGACGATGCGGGTGGCGATGTTGGCCATGATGCTTGGGGGCATGCGGTACCAGTCGGCGGTCATGCCGTCGACGCTGGTGACGGCTCGGATGGCTAGGACCTCCTCGTAGCTCCTTTGGTCGCCTACTACGCCTACGCTTTTAGCTCCAGTCAGCACCGGGAAGATCTGCCAGATGTCGTCGTAGATGCCTTCGCGGCGGATTTCCTCGTCGATGATGGCGTCGGCTTCGGCGATGATATGAGCGCGCTCACGGGTCACCTCGCCTAAGATACGCACCGCGAACCCCGGCCCCGGGAAGGGGTGGCGGCCGACGACTTCTTTAGCGATGTCTAATTCTTTGCCTAAAAGACGGACCTCATCCTTGAAGAGATTCTTGAAGGGTTCAAGCAGCTTGAAATTCAATTTTTCAGGCAAGCCGCCGACATTGTGATGCGTCTTAATGACATGGGCCATCCCGCTGGCGGCGCGGCCGCTCTCGATGACGTCAGTATAAAGCGTCCCCTGCGCCAGGAACCCCACACCCTGATAGCGCTTCGCCTCGCGCTCGAAGACCTCGATGAAGGTCTTGCCGATAGCCTTGCGCTTCTTCTCGGGATCGGTGATGCCTTTAAGCGCGGCGAAGAACTCCACACTGGCGTCGACCGTGATGAGCGAATCCTCCAGGCGCTTGCCAAAAAGCCGCCGGATGCGCTCGGTTTCCCCGGCTTTAAGCAAACCAGTGTCAACAAAGACCGCGAGCAACTGTTCACCGATGGCTTCGTGCAAGAGCACGGCCGCCACGGAAGAATCGACGCCGCCGGAAAGGGCTAAGAGTACTTTGGAGGAGCCGACCGTGACCTTGATCTCTGCGGTCGCGCGCGCCACCCAACCCGCCATCTGCCAGTCAGGGGCCTCGCCGCAGATCTCGAAGAGGAAATTATTGATGATATCGTTACCGTGCTCGGTGTGACTCACCTCGGGATGGAACTGCAAGCCATAGAGCCTCTTGGTGGTATTGGCGATGGCGGCTAAAGGCGCATTCTCGGTAGCGCCCACGGTCTTGAAACCATGCGGCAGGGCCGCCACCTCATCACCATGGCTCATCCACACGTCGAATTTGGGCTCGATGCCCACGAACAAGTCACCGGCTGATTTAAGCGTCATCTTGGAGAGCCCAAACTCGCGCCGCGGCGCACGCTTGACCTTGCCGCCTAACATGCGCGCCATGATCTGATGGCCATAGCACACGCCTAAGACCGGCACCCCTAAAGTGAACACCGCCGGGTGCGGCTCGTAAACATCATCTTTACCGGCTGTCTCGACCGCGGAAGACGGACCACCCGAAAGGATGACCCCGGCGGGATGCTTACCGCGGATCACGTCGATGGAAGCGTTGTAAGGCAGGATCTCGCAATAGACCTTCTGTTCCCGCACACGGCGCGCGATAAGCTGCGTGTACTGGGAACCGAAGTCTAAAATGACGATCATTCTTACGCTGTCTAACCTCTGGCTTTATGCTTGCTAAAACCCAATTCCGTCGCTACCGGTTGCGCCTCGTGCTGGTTGCGCTGGCTCCTCTGCAGGACCTTGCCTTCGTGTTTGATCTCCGGCGCGATGATGACTTCCGCCATCTGGAACTCGCGCACGGTGGTGGCGCCGACATAACCCATGCACGTCGCCAAGGCCCCGGTCAGGTTCTGTCTGCCGTCTTCATCCATCGAGGGCCCGAAGAGGATCTGGCGCAAGGGCGCCGTCTGGCCTACCCGCACCCGGGTGCCGCGCGGCAAGTAGCGCGAGGGCATGGCCATACCCCAATGGTAGCCGCCGCCGGGAGCCTCGAGCGCACGCGCGAAGACGCCGCCCATCATCACCGCGTCGGCGCCGCAAGCGATGGCTTTGCAGACGTCGCCGGATTTGACCATGCCGCCATCGGCGATGATGGCCACATGGCGCGAACTCTTCCTGAAATAATCATCACGGGCGCGCACCGTGTCGGCGATGGCGGTCACCTGCGGCACGCCGATGCCTAAGACCTCGCGCGACGTGCAGGCGCTGCCCGGACCCACGCCCACCAGGATGCCCGCCGCCCCCGTCTCCATCAACTCAAGAGCGGATTTATAGGTCACGCAATTGCCCACGATGAAGGGTATCTTCAAAGTCTTGCCCAGGGCTTTTAGATCGAGCGGAGCCGAACTCTTGGAAATGTGGCGAGCCGTCACCACGGTAGCCTGGATGATGAACATCTCGGCACCGGCCTTCTCAACGATAGGAGCATAACGCGCGGCGTTCTGCGGCACGGTGGAGACCGCGGCGATGGCGCCCGCTTTCTTCAATTCTTTGATGCGTTTGGCGATCAACTCCTCGCGCACGGGTTTGGAGTAGACTTCCTGCACGATGCGCGTGGCCTCACCGTCTTTAGCGTTGACGATGCGCTCTAAAGCCGCGATCGGGTCATCGTAGCGCGTCTGCACGCCGTCAAGGTTCAGGACTGCCAAGCCGCCCGCTTTGCTTAAAACCGCAGCGAACTCGACGTCGACGACCGCGTCCATGGCGCTAGCCAAAAACGGGATCTTCAAATGCACGGGGCCGATGTCGATGGATAGATCGACGTCTTCGGGATTGACCGTCACTTCACCCGGCGCGATCGCCACTTCGTCGAACCCATAGGCGCGGCGCGCCTCTTTGTCTTTACCGATGAAAAACGGCATAGTCACTACCTCCTGACTTTTAGATCCTCGGCAATACCACTCCGCGTTGCGCCTGGTATTTGCCTTTGCGGTCAGCGTACGAGACGTTGCAGACCTCGTCTGACTCAAGGAAAAGTAATTGCGCGATGCCTTCGTTGGCGTAGATCTTAGCCGGCAGGGGCGTGGTGTTGGAGATCTCGATCGTCAAGTGCCCTTCCCATTCGCTCTCCAAGGGCGTGACGTTGACCACGATGCCGCAGCGCGCGTACGTCGACTTGCCCATGCAGATGGCGGTGATCTGCTTGGGGATGCGGAAATACTCGATGGAGCGCGCCAACGCGAAGGAGTTCGGCGGGATGATGCAATGTTCGGCGACGACGCGCACGAAGGAACGCTCGTCGAAGCTCTTAGGGTCGACCACTGTGGTGTTGATATTAGTGAAGATCAGGAACTCGTCAGAGACCCTGATATCGTAACCGTAGCTCGAAGTGCCGTAAGAGATTTTGCCGCCTCTGACCTGGCCTTCCACGAACGGGTCGATCATCTTATGCTCGAGCGCCGTCTTTTTGATCCATTTATCTGACTTAAGCATTATGAAACCTCCTATGATCCTTTATGGACTAACTGCATTCCGAGTGGCCGCATTCGTGGCAGGTGGGGCCTTTGCAACCCGACTGATACGAGACGTTGGATGAGAAGCACTTCGGACAATAGACCGATTTCGACGCCTCCCAGAGC
>JBBTGF010000353.1:0-2130 GCA_038041525.1 Elusimicrobiota bacterium
CCCCGATAATCCGCCAAAGTAATACGCAAATGTTTGCTGCTCTCAAGCACTAACGGTCTCTGGGTCAACGTATGCGGCGCCAACGGCACGACTAAGAACGCGGGCAAACCGGGTTCCAAGATAGGACCACCGGCAGCCATGGAATACGCGGTCGAACCCGTCGGCGTCGAGACGATGAGCCCGTCACCCCGTACGCGAGCGACTTTCTCGACTTCAGCACGCACGATGTCTAAATCGATCATACGCGGTGAGAACCCCGCGCGAATGACGCAATCATTTAAAACCATGAAATGCCTGGGTTTGCCCAAGGCGCTGACGTCGACACAAAAAAGCATCCTTTCTTTGATGGGAAGCCGCCCCTCGAAAGCGGCGGTGAGGACGCTACGCCAATCGTTCTTATCAGCGGCGGCAAGGAATCCAAGGCCCCCGAGATTGACCCCCAAAAGCGGCACCTCGTCATTGACCACATGGCGCGCGGCGGCAAGTAAAGTACCGTCGCCACCTAGCGACAAGGCGATCAGGCCCTGGCGGTTCTTGCGGATGGCGTCACGGACTTTAGCCTGTTCTTTGTGCGTCAGATGCGCGTCAAAAGCGATGAGCTTGCGTCCGTGCTTACGGCAGAATACCTCGACCTGGCTTAAGACCTTGACGACCAGGGGCTTCCTGGGGTTATAGAACACGACGACTGCAGACATAGTCCTCATGTCGGATTATAGGAACTTCTGAAAAGCTGCCGTCAGCATCTTGACCATCGGCAGACGATAACGGGAAGATGAGACTGTATCCGGCACAGTCAACGCGTACCTGCTGGCGCTCTACGGCGAACGGAAACGCGCCGGGAAGCGCCTTGAATACGCGGCTGCCACGCCGGTCATCGCAAACGTTGACCGCTTGGGGATGACCCCGTGACGCCAAGAATCCTCCCCATTGCCGACGCACGAAACCATCATCCTCAGGGGCATAACACAAGGCGCCATCATCCGCATAAAGCGCCACATAGCCCGAGCCTTGGCGCAATAACGCGAAACGGGGAGAGCGTAGATACCGCACCGAACCATGGGCTATGACCATGCACAAACTAAGACCCGCCAGTATCACGGACCGCCGATATCCGCCGACCTTGACGCCGGATAACAGCATATGGCTGACCGGCGTCAGCACCGCCAGACCCCACGCCGCCCACAACAATACGCTCCAGTCGGCCCAGTCGAGATACGCATACTTCCCGCTACCTAACCAAACAGCCAGCCTAATGAACCGCTCCGCACATGCGGCCAACAGCATGGAACTACCACTTCCCAGCCAGGGGATATGCGTCACGGCCATGACATGTACCAAGCCGTGTATGAGCAACGGCACCGACAACGGGACTAAAGTCAGGTTGGCCAGCGGAGCCACCAGCGACACGCCATGGAAATAACCCACTTGCGCGGGTAACAGCACGAACCAGACCGAGACACTGGCTACAGATAGCGACAAGACCCGATAGGCCGCTCTCTTGCATGCCGCGCGTACCCCACGCCTCGGCGACAGCAAAGATGAGATATACGGCTCGGCTATCAGTCCGCTATAGATGACGCCGAAGGTCGCGGCGAACGACAAGACGAAACTCGCGTCCCAAAGCCAGCTTGGCTTTGCGATGAGGAAGACCAAAGCGGTAACGAAAAGCCTGGTCAAGGCAGGCATGTCTCTTTTGAAGAGTGGCGCTGCCAACAGCGCCGTATACATGACAGCGCCACGCAAGATCGGCGTACCCGACCCGCACAGGATATAGAGCAACCAGATGCAAATAAGACTCACGCCCACGGCCCATGCACGCCGCATGCGCAAAAACAACAACACATAGAACACAGCTGCGGCCAGCAAACTCACATGCAATCCGCTGACGACGAGTAAGTGCATAGTTCCGGATCTGATGAAATCCCGCTTAAGGGGGTCCCCTATCATACGCTTGTCGCCTAATGTCAGACCGGCGATAAAACCGGCGGTCGGCGCATCGCCGAAGTCACGGTGGATGCCGGCCAACATCGACTCCCGCCATGCGGCCAGCCACGCCAGCGGCCCACGGCCACGCTCAAGCAACACCCAGTCGCCAGCCGTGACAACGACCGCCTCTGAACCGATCTTATT
>JBBTGF010000354.1:0-1171 GCA_038041525.1 Elusimicrobiota bacterium
TTTATTCTCATCAGCCGCTATCTGCCAGAGATAGACGCCGCTAGCCACTCTTTGGCCGAAATCATTGGTTCCGTCCCATCTTAAGGTCAATTCGCCGCTAGAGAAATCAAGCGTTTTGACCAGTTCTCCGGAGATGGTATAGATGCGGATCGTGCCGCGTGAGGGGAGTTGCGCGAAGGTGATACCGTCGGCTAAGGTGCCGTAGCGCGCCGAGTCAAAATCATAGGGTTTCCAGGGGACGGGGAAAGCGTAAGTTGCCGAGACATCCGCGTCCGCCGAACCTATCAAGGCGAATGTCGATAAGTGCGGCACAGCGGAGGTGACGGCGCGCGCTTGCATGTTGGCCGAGCCGCCGGGGATCTTGACCCAGAGTTTCTTCGTCTCGTCAAGGACCCAGACCGCCAGGGATGAGTAACGGACTTTAGGCGTGGTCCCGTCGACCATGCCGTCATGATCGGCGTCATCGTAGGGCAACGCCAGGGATAGCAGGGTGCGGGTGACTTCTTGAGGTGCGCCATTTTCGTCATAGGCATTGATTTCCCTGACCGTGATAGGTTTGTTGAACTCGCCATAATGTCCGACGATCTTAGAATTGGCTATCAGGATATCAGAGGGGTCGACTTTGTCGGGGTCGCTGACTGGGTCAGTCTTGATGACGACATAACCGTTCTTGCTCAAAGTGCCTGCCGGTATCGACAGGCGCGTGGTCGCCATGTTGACGTCAAGGAACGAGTTGTCAGCATTCTTGTCGAATAGGGTCTGGAAGCGTTGAGTGAAGCCAGCAAGCAGAGGTTCGCCCTCATAACTCATTGCCACGGTTGAGATGTTCATCGCGTAAAGCGTGTTCGGATTCCAGGGGGATGATGGGGTCAGGGTGGCCGTCCTGGCATCGTCGTCGAAGGTAGCAGTGAACGCCACTGATGTGTTCGTCGAGACACCGTTCTTGTTCACGAGCTCGGTGACACTGAAGGCCGAGGCCAAGGTCACAGAGCTCATATTTTCGCTGAAAGTGACTTGGATGACGGCGTTTAATTTAACGCCGATACCGACATTGTTGACCGCGGCGGGCGAGGCCAAGGTGATGCTACTAACCTGCGGGACGCCGCCCTCCGAAGTTCCGCCGTAGTAACCCGAGACCATCTCGTAGATGCCACCTGCCATGCGCTTCGCG
>JBBTGF010000355.1:0-8056 GCA_038041525.1 Elusimicrobiota bacterium
GGAGTAAGGGAACCAGTACCCCTTTCGCTCCATGACGTAGTCGATATGCACGTGGTTGGGTTCGCGATAGGCGTCGAGACCTTCTTCGCCAAGTTCTCTGCCGATGCCGCTGGCGCGCATACCACCGAAAGGACCCGCGTCGTTGTCCGTCAGCGGGTCGTTGACCCAGAAAGTCCCGGCCTTGATATTTTCCATGGCACGCATCGCGTATTCGAGGCTCTTGGTGTAGATGCAAGCGCCCAAGCCGTAACGGGAGTCGTCAGCCAGACTGATGGCTTCGTCGACGTTGTTGACTCTGATGATGGTGATGATGGGGCCGAAGATCTCTTCCGTAGTGGCGACAGCGCCATGGCGCACCCCGGTCAAGACTGTCGGTTCATAGAAATGTCCTTTAAGGCCGTCGGGATGGGCGCGTTTCCCTCCGGTGAGGACGCGCGTACCTTGCTCACGGGTCAGCCGTAGGACCTGGGATTCGAGTTTGACGAGCGCTTCGGCGCTGATCAGCGGTCCGACGTCGACACTGGCGTCAGTGGGGTCGCCGAGCTTTAACGTACGTACGAAGCGTGTGACTTTTTCGATGAATCTGTCCGCGACCGCATCGACGACGTAGATCCTCTTTGCAGAGGTGCAGACTTGGCCCGCGTTTAACATGCGCGCCCAGGCGACGCCTGGTGCGGCGATATCGAGCGGCGCATCTTCGCAGACGATGAAGGGGTCTATGCCTCCGAGTTCGAGGTTCACCTTCTTTAAATCACGCCCGGCGCTCTCTGCGATGCGCCGGCCAGTCTCGGTGGAGCCGGTGAAGGCGATCATGTCGACATCGGGGTGATTGACGAGCGCTTTGCCGGTAGCGGAACCTCCGGTGACCATATTGACGACGCCTGGCGGTAGAACCTCGAAAGCTTTGGCCATCATTAGGTTGCTTAAGGGGTCCTGATGCGGCGGTTTGCAGACTAGAGTGTTGCCTGCGGCCAACGCGGGCGCCACCTTCCAGGCCATCAGCAACAAGGGGAAATTGAAGGGCGCGATGGCGGCGACTACGCCATAAGGTTCTTTGATGGTGAAGTTGACCTGGTGCGCGGCCACCGGCGGCAGGGATCGCCCCCGGTTCGAGCGCCCGATCTCGGCATAGTAATCGAAACAGGAAGTCACCCATTCGATGCAATCTTTGGCTTCCCAAAGAGGTTTTCCGGATTCCCTGCACAGCAGGCTGAAGAGCTCGTGTTCCATAACTCGGATGCGCCGTGATATCTCATGGAGCAAGGACGCTTTTTCTACCCCGGGCACTTTTGCCCAGGTTTTTTGGGCTTTTTTGGCGGCTAGGACGGCGCTGTCGACATCGGTGGCATCGGCATCGACCGCCATGCCCAGGAATTTGAGCGTCGCGGGTTCGCGTATTTCCTGGGTGGCGCGTGAACGCGCCTGTATCCAGCGGCCGTTGACGAAAATCTTGGCTGTGGGCATTTGCGTTGGGGTTTTTCTTGTCGTCTTTGGCGTCATCGTTTTACCTCAAACTTGATATATTTTTATTCAGAGGTGACATCATGATGATACAGCATTCCATTATATTGCAAGTTAGGAAAATGTTGAGCGCTTTGCTGATAGCATCGGCATTTTTGCCGACAGCATCGGTCGCCGCGACGCCGCAGACGACTCAAGTCGTTATCATTGGTGCGGGTTTAAGCGGTCTTGACGCCGCTTATCAGCTTAAGAAAGCGGGTGTTTCGTATCATATCCTCGAATTGACCGCCCGCGTTGGGGGTCGCGTGCATACCGCCAGGTATCAGAGGCCCGGCGAGCCCGAGATTTATTCGGATTCCGGGATGGAGGAGTATTGGGAGAGCAACCCTGCCGTGGCGTTAATGAAAGAGCTCAAACTACCCGCGTTGGAAGGCATCGCGGCATCCAGCATCATCCTGGATAAGACGCTGTATCCGCTCAAAGACGAGACCACCTTGCAGTTCCAGAAGCGCATCTTTAACAAACCAGAGATGAAGGCTTTTCTGGCGTTCAAGGCGAAGGTGGCCCCCTGGATCGCACAATTGCAAACAGGCAAGGTTCCTGAAGAAATCGCTTCGCTGAAAGACAAGTCCTTCGCCGATCTTATCACCGCTGAGGGGTTGCCGCGCAAAGTCTCTGAATGGATACGCGTTTCACTCGAATGCGAGATTGCGACGTCATGGAGCGCTGTCAGCGCGCTCGATGGTCTGGCGGATTTCCATATTTTCATGGGTGATGGGGAGAAATGCTATCGCGTGCCAGGAGGTAATGTCAGATTTGTCAATGCGATCGCTGATGTTGTGGGTCATGATAACATCTCACTTAATCAGCGGGTCACGAGTGTCGAGACTTTCGGTGATAAAGTGATGGTCTACTATCTCGACGCCGTTACCAATGAGAGTCGCGGCATCGAGGCTTCGCATGTCATCAGCACGATCCCGCTTTACAGGCTCTTCCAGATCCAATTCAAACCGCCGTTATCCGAGAAGAAGCGCGAGGCTATCGATACGTTAAGCTGGGGGTCGTATTTTAAAGTCCATGCTTTCGTGCCGAAGGCCGCGCAGAGCCATTGGATGGACGGTGCGTTCTCATCGCTACCTATCTTGTCGGATTCGAACATCGGGGTCGTTTATGAAGGTAATCCCGATCAGGACGGTCCTACCAAGGTCGTTTCATTGCTTATTTATGGCCGTGACGCAGAGGCTTACAATATGATGCCTGCTGACGATGTGCGCGCGCAGGTCATGGAAGGATTCGACAAGCTCTGGCCGGGATTCTCCAAGGAGATCAAGGAGATGCAGTTTCATCCCTATCATCCCCGCGCTATTGCATCCTGGCCCGTGGGGCGCTCACGTTTCGATGCGCTTTCTCAAACTATCCGCGAGCCGGAGCACCGGGTCTATCTGGCGGGAGATTTTACCGAGACCTCACATTCCGACGGCGCCTTCATCTCGGCTGAGCGTGTGGTGCGCCAGATTTTAGCCGCGCGCTGACAATAATGCTATTCTAAAATATGTTTATTAAGATTTTTATTGCTTCCGTGTTGTGTTTGACCGCTTTTAGCTTTGGCACGGATCAGGTATTAAAAAAGGAGATAATGATGAAACAAACGGCGATGGGCGTTGAAATCAAAAAGTTATCACCCGTATTGTTGGCGACCGATGTCGCCGTAACCATTAAGTTCTACGAAGAAGTCTTGAATTTTAAGCGTACCATGACCGCGCCAGAGAAGGAACCTTTTGCGTACGGTATCGTTGAAAATGGCGGCGTTGAGGTTCAATTTGGAGACTCTGCAAGCTTTGCGCAGACCATTAAACCCCCTGAAAATGGAAAACCAGGAGGAACTTTCGCTCTTTATATGGATATTGCCAACATTGACGAACTTTACGCGCGAGCCGTCAAACGGGCCAAAATCGTGAAAGAGCTGCATGACACGCCTTATGGAACACGGGAATTTTACATGTTAGACCTTAATGGTTACCTTCTAGGTTTTGCTGAAAAGCGATAAAAAACATTCCTGGGGACAGTCATTCGATTCCGGTTTAAGTTCCGTTGCATTCCAGTGCGCACCATTAATAAGTCTAAAAATACTTGATTAGGTCTATATTTGGACTTATACTAGGGATGATAGGGAGGTGAAGATATATGGGAGCCTTAAAAACCTTAACTAGGAAATTGGACCCTAAAACAGCGTCTGCTCCGGCCTTGAAGGCATTTTTTCGTATAGCGGATCGCTGGGGATTGGACGTCGATGAGCACATGACTTTGCTTGGCGTTGCGGCAAGGTCCACATTTTTTAAGTGGAAAAAGGACGAAGATGGGCATTTGTCCTTGGATACTCTAGAACGCATTTCTTATCTATTGGGCATATTCAAATCTTTGCATATCTTATTGCCTGATGAGGACGCTGCGGATGCCTGGATCAAGAAACCCAACTCTGCGTCCATTTTTGGCGGAAAATCTGCCTTAGACAGGATGCTTTCCGGACGTGTCAGCGATCTCTACGTTGTTCGGCAGTATTTGGATGCGCAAAGGGGCGGTTGGGCATGACCATCCCGGTCCGCCATGTCGGCTGGGAGCCTTGTTGGCGGATCATCCCAACCCGGTATCCTGAGGAGAAAATTCTAGAAAAAGTGGCGGATTCCAAGGATATCGAAACAGTTTCCGAGCTCGAGCAGATGACCAACGAGCGCCTTAGGCAGGAGCGGGGGGAGGTCGCCATCGTAGCTGCTAATGATTGGGCTCGCGGTCCTGGCAGCGAATACATCATGGCGCCGTTCACTTATCGTAATCCAGTAGGCAGTAGGTTCAGCGATGGCGCTTTCGGAGTTTATTATGCGGCGCATTCTTTGCAAGCTGCCATTGAAGAAAATAAGCATCATCGTCAAACTTTTATGAGCCATACCAATGAAGGCCCTATGCGCCTAGAGATGAGAGTTTTGGCCGCTGATCTTAGTGGAGATCTTCATGATATCCGGGGCATGGCAAGAAAGTTGCCTAGGGTCTACAGCAAGACGAGCTATGTGGCTTCCCAGAACTTTGCCTATGAGCTGATGAAAGATTTTTCCTACGGCATAGCGTATGACAGCGTCAGGTGCAAAGGCGGGCAGTGCGTGGCCATATTCAGACCAGCGATTCTAAGCCATTGCCGACCGGAGCGGAACCTGATTTTTGAATGGGATGGCAAGAAAATCGATAGGGTTTACGAGTTGCGTGAGTTTTAAAGCAGGAAATTTATCGCAGGCGGGAACGAAGCGGTTTACGGAACGCTATGTTGGGTATTTTTTGCTACTTGCGTCGTTACAGCGGGTTGGGCGTTGTGCCGGTCGCAGAGTTGGCGCCAGCGTCCATCGATCGAACTTTGGAGCTGCGCTTCATCGGCAGGGCTTAACCCTTTGTAGCGTTTCTGTTGCTTGAAGTATTCTATTGAGGGCTTGAGTTTGACTGGAAGCATGTTCAAGCGGAACTTGCCGTTGTCGATCTCATAGAGGGGGAATATGCCCGTCTGCACCGCGAGTCGGGAAAGCTGGATCGATTTTTCCGGTTCGTATTTCCAGCCTGGTGGACACGGTGAGAGCACGTGGATGAACCTGAAGCCCTTGATCTCTCTGGCTTTCTTGAACTTCCTGACCATGTCTTCGGCGAAGGCCGGAGTACAAGTCGCCATGTAGGGCACGTGATGCGCCTCGATGATGGCGTCTAAGTCCTTTTTCGGCCGTTCGCTACCGGCACCTGATGGCGTGGTCATAGTCCAAGCATGCCAAGGCGTGCCGCCGCTCCTTTGGATGCCTGTGTTCATATAGGCTTCGTTGTCATAGCAGACGTAGATGATGTCTTCATTGCGGTCCGCGGCTCCGGAGAGCGCTTGTAAGCCGATATCGAAAGTACCGCCGTCCCCTGCCCAGGCGACGACCTGGGTCGTGGTGTTGCCTTTGGCGACTAAGCCCGCTTTGACGCCCGTGGCCGTAGCCGCGGCGGTGGCAAACGGACAATGCACCAGCGGGACGCAGACCGAACTGCGCGACATCGCCCCCGCCAGGATGGTCCAGCAACAAGCAGGTACGACTAAAGAAGTGTCTTTGCCCAAGGCTTTCAGCGCATAGCGCATCGACAGAGTAGCGCCGCAGCCTTGGCAAGCGGAATGCCCGCTGCTTAAGAGCTCGTCTTCGGGGATGGAGAGCTTCATCGCGCCTCCTCGAGCCAGACGGTCTCATCAGCTCCGGGTTTGCCCGCATCCGCTTCGGCCCACATCTCTTTTAAGAGTTCGACGGTGATGTCGCCGCCGCCTAATCCCGCCACGAAACCGTAGATGCCCGGGCGTGGGTTGCAGGTGTAGAGCGCGGATTTCATCTCCTCAAAGATGATGCCGTGATGGCCTTGTGAGTAGCTGCGGTCTAAGACCGCGAAACGGACACCGGGTTTGGCATAGCCTTTGAGTTGCTTGGTTGGGAATGGCCTAAAGGAGCGCAGATAGAGAAGTCCGGCTTTCTTGCCTTCTTGGCGTAATTGGTCGACCGCTTCTTTGGCCGTGGTAGCCACGGCGCCCGCCATCACCATGATGGTCTCGGCGTCGCTACAGCGGTAGCCCTCGGTCAAGCCGTAGCGCCTGCCGAAGATCGAGGCGAATTCCTCGACCGAGCGGTCGAATACACCTTCGATCTTGTCCATGTCGATGGCCTGGCGGCGTTTGATGCGGAAGTAATCTTTCGATGAGGGCAACGAACCCACGGTCGCGGGTTTATCGATGTCGATGGCAGCCATGGGTTTGTAGGGGGGTAAGAATTCGTCGACTTTTTCTTGAGCAGGGATGTCGACAGGTTCGTACGTATGTGACAAGGTGAAACCGTCAAGGATGATCATGCAAGGGATACAGAGTTGCTCGGAGACCCGGTAAGCTAAGAGGATACTGTCTAAGACTTCTTGATTGTCCGCGCAGTACCATTGCATCCAGCCGGTATCGCGCTGCGAGAGCGTGTCGGATTGGTCCGACCAGAGGATCCAGGGTGCGCCTAAGCCGCGGTTGACGTCGGCCATCACGATAGGCAGGCGCGAGCCCGCCGCCCAGTGGAGCATCTCATGCATGTAAGCCAAACCTTGCGAGGAGGTCGAAGTGAAAGTCCTGGCTCCGGCGATGGCCGCGCCGATCAAAGCCGCCATGGCCGAGTGTTCGGATTCGACTTTGATGTAGCGGCCCTTGAACTCGCCCTTCGCCTGCATTTCCGCGATGAGTTCGACGGATTGGGTCTGCGGTGTGATGGGGTAGGCCGCCACCACGTCGACCTTGGCTAATTTGGCGCCGACTGCGACTGCGTGGTTGCCCATCAAAGTCTTTTTCATAGACCCGCATCCGCGTTCATACTGATGCATTTGGTGGGACATTCGAAAGCGCAGATACCGCAGCCTTTGCAGTAGTTCATGTCGATGACCGGGCTGCCGGTCGCTATCTGTACGCAAGCTTCCGGGCAGTATTTCCAGCAGATCATGCAGTTGGTGCATTTGCTGTGGTCGATGGCGGGTTTCAAACTGCGCCAGTTGCCCGTATGCACCTCGGACATGGAGCGGGTGGAGAGCTTGATGGCTTCGAATTGGTTCGGGTCGCCTTCAAGTCTTGGCATGGCCCATCTCCTTTCGCATCATCTCATAAGCGTCGACTGCCGCGGCGATGTTTTCTTCGACTTGCCAGGGTACGCTGTCGCGCACCGCGCCTGTGACGTCTTGCAAACTTGCCAGCTCGAAGGCAGCGCACATGGCGCCGAGGATAGCGGTGTTGACGACCGGACTTGCCGCCGGACCTAAACCGTGAGCTAATGCGATAGCGCGCGCGGGTATGCAGAGGATGCGTACGCCGGGCCAACGCTTGGCCAGCTCTTCCCTCTTGTGGTCGGTGTTGATCAAAAGAGTCCCGGTAGGCTTGAGGCCTTCGGTTATGTTCTCACTTGTGGCTAATGCTGGGTCGAGCAAGACGACGATGTCGGGATCGTAGATCTTGGAGCGTACGCGGACTTTGGTCGAGGATATCCGGGCGTAGGCCCGTACCGGAGCGCCGCGGCGTTCAACGCCGAATTCGGGGATCGCCATGCATTCGCCCTTGCCGCCGCGCAGGATAGCGTCAGAGAGCATCTTGGCGGCGAGCACCGTCCCTTGCCCGCCGCGTCCATGGAACCGGATGTCTAGCATCTTAGTTTCCATACGCATCTTTTACCAAATCGGTAAAGAACGCGACAGTCCCGCCGTACTTTTTCCAGAGTAAAAAGCACGGCTGGCTGGCGTCGCAGCCGCCAGTCCCGCCGCGTTACTTTTGGCGATTTTTTCCGTATTACTTAGTGGGGGGCAAAAGGAGGAAAAGTATAAATGAAGAAGATAGTGTTAGCAGATATGAGGATAGGTACGAAGATATATATCATCCGAGGCCAGCGGGTGATGCTGGATAAAGGCTTGAATATGCATACGGTTATGCATATACTAAATGTATGGAAGAAATCAGGATATGGAAATCGGGCGCTTTGATTGGGATGATGCCAACGAGGCCCATATCGCCCGTCACGGCGTCAGGCCT
>JBBTGF010000356.1:0-2155 GCA_038041525.1 Elusimicrobiota bacterium
AGGCGATGCGTTCATGAACCGTTATGACCGGCGCGCCGAACTCGCCCCGCGCGACATCGTGGCGCGCGCTATCGACGCCGAGCTTAAAGCCAGCGGTGATGAGTACGTTTTGCTTGACATCACGCACAAGAGCGCGGCCTTCATCAAGAAAAGGTTCCCGAACATCTACGTCCGGTTGTTGGAGGTGGGTCTTGATATGACCAAAGAGCCCATCCCCGTGGCTCCGGCTGCGCATTATTTTTGCGGCGGCGTGGTCACCGACGGTGAAGGCAAGACGGCGTTACCCGGACTCTATGCTATCGGTGAGGTGGCGAACACGGATTTCCATGGCGCTAACCGTCTGGCGAGTAATTCGCTCTTGGAGGCCTGTGCGTTCGCGCATTACGCGGCAGCGGCCATCAAAACCGATCCTGTGCGCGCCTGGCCGCGCGCACGTCGCGCGTATTGCGCGGTTGATTGGGGTTCTCGCAGCATGAAAGACCCGGACGCGGGCGCGATGGTGACACATAATTGGGACGAGGTGCGCCGCGTCATGACCAATTATGTCGGCATCGTGCGTTCCGAGGCGCGTCTGGCGTTGGCCGCCAAGCGGCTCGCTATGGCGGCGGCCGAGATCGGCGGTTTGGTCGAGCGGTTTGTGCCCACGAAGAACGTAGCCGAGTTGGCTAACATCCTGCTTTTGGGTGGTCTTATCACCGCCAGCGCCCGGTCACGCAAAGAATCGCGCGGCTTGCATTATATGCTCGACTATCCCAAGAAGCGTACGATGTTCAAGAAACCGACCATCGTGTCGCGTTATTGACTTTATTCCATAAATTCGAGATTATCATTGGGAGATGATTACCATGGAGGTTCACATGAAGAAGATTTTTGCGTTCATCATCGTTGCGGCAGCCGTTGTGGGCGGCTGCAAGCCTGGTGTTCCTGTGGTCAAACAAGATTCGACTGTCACCATGCATTACACTTTGACCGTCGAGGGCAAGGTCGTGGATAGTTCTTCAGGCAAAGAACCGTTGACTTATAAGCAAGGTTCCAAGCAGATCATCCCCGGACTCGAAGAGGCGTTGGTCGGACTTAAAGCGCATGATAAGAAGACCGTCGTGGTGGCGCCCGAAAAGGGCTATGGCACGGTCAATCCCGCCGCGCTGCAGAAAGTCCCCAGGAAATCTTTTAAGGACGCCAAAGGTATGAAAGTCGGCGACGTGGTGTCGGGGCAGGCGGGTGACAGGCCGTTTCAGGCGGTCATCGCGGCATTGGACAAAGACATGGTGACGCTCGATTTGAACCATCCCCTGGCGGGTAAGACCTTGAACTTCGACATCGAGATCGTCGACGTCCGCGACCCGGTCTAGTCTATCTTCTGATAGCGCTGCAGCAGCGGAATCCTGCTTCGTAGATGTGGAAGTATTCGTTATGTTCGGTCGTGGCGGGTTGGCAGCGCGCGCGTACCGGACCCCACCAGCCGCCTTTCATCACGGAAGCGTAGCGTGAGCGGCCTTTGACGCTGGCGCGCGTGAACTCATCGACGTTGCCTGTCATGTCGTAGACGCCGAAAGGGCTGCGACAGTGTGGTTTAGACCCCGAAGGCGTGCCTGCCCAGAGCTTGTCGACAGTCTTGACCCCGTCGGGGTCATCTTTGTTGGCATCGGTCTTGAGTCTTGATGTGAGCTTCACGCTGATGTCGATCGTGCAGGCGTCGCTGTCGCGTGCGTAGCCGTCGCCGTAAGGATAGGGACGGGCGTCCTCGCCTTCGCAGGCGAAAGTCCATTCGTCGTCGCTGCAGATGCGCTTGCCTGCGTTCTTGCAGAGCGCCTCGGCTTCGTTGAAACTGACCATGACTGCGGGGTTCTCGAAGGGGATGTTGGGGTACTCGAACTGGTCGATACAGAAATCCATGGCTCTGGAAGGGATGGCGCGTGCTACGTATTGCTCTTGGACCCAATCCTTGTCGTAGAGAGCGCAGTATTTGGCGCTGCCGCCGTAACCTTTGATCTTGCAGGCGCGTGGGTCCTCGAGCACGAGGAAGGTCTTCAACCAGTCTTTTTTGAATCCCGTGACACGCACCATGCCGGGCGCGCAGCCAAGGCGCTCGGCGGTTGGCAGGCCGAGGTCTGCGTCACGGTCATCGACAGTGGCGAAGAGGCCCGCGGTGTAG
>JBBTGF010000357.1:0-11400 GCA_038041525.1 Elusimicrobiota bacterium
GGTATTGAAGTCAAGGATGTAGTCGTTACTGACCAATACAGAAATATTGGTAGTTGTCTGATAGCAATTGACGGCCAACGCGCAATTGTTCATCACATACATACGGTTTGCTGCATAGACAGATTGCAGCAATACTTGCGCCTCGTCGGATTTAGAGACTTCTATGGTCTTGAAATATCTAGGGCCAACGATCATCGCCAATGCCCCTAGGATTATGATAACAACCATCAACTCCGCAAGTGTAAAACCGGACCTGCGGAGCTGATGCCGATTAGACATTCGCTTTTAATTTACGGTAGCAAGAAGTCGCAGGTGCCGCCACCGGAAGCTGTCACAGTACCCGCTCCTAAAGCGATGGTCAACGAATAACCCGCTGTGCAAGAGTGGCCGACCGTGCTAAAGCTAGCCGTATTGCGTGCAATAACCGCTGTGGTATTCGTAGTCGTGGGTGCACCAAAATACGTACCCGTGTTGGCATCGAAATCCAATACGGCGACCGACGTCGCATAGGCATTGTTTCTTTGACGAAACCGCTCTTGCGATTGATTGAGCGCAGCAAGAATACTTGAAGCTTCCGATGCGCGGGAACGCTCAACAGCACGGAAATATTTTGGCACAGCGACTGACGCTAAGACGCCGATCATGATGACTACGACGAGCAACTCGACTAAGGTGAAACCTTTCTGTGTGATTCTTTGCATTTCAATCCCCCTTGATTATTTTTCGTACGTTATAGCTTAGTGAGTAATGAGAACGATTGCAAGTACTATTTTCACAAAAACAGGAAACCGTATCCGGGCAGCCTGCACTCATTTCCCACCCATGCCGATCGAACTCAACTCGAAGATAGGCATGAACATGGCGAGCACGATGACGCCCACCACGCTGCCGATGCCGACGACCATGATGGGATCGATGACGCTCGATAGGCGCAAGATGAAGGTATCGATCTGCCTGCGGTAGAATTGTGACAAAGTCAACATGACCTCCGGAAGATTTCCTGATTCCTCCCCCATCGCCATCATCTGCTTGGGCAGATCGGGGAATATCTTGCTCCTGGCGAACGCCTGGGAGATCGTGCTACCTTCTTTTATTGAAGCGATAGCCACGGTGACGGCATAGGCATATTCCTTATTTCCGGAAAGTAATCTCTCGATTATCTCCAGCGCTCGCAACACATCCACTCCCGATTTTAACAGCATGGCGAAATTCGTCAGGAACATCTCGATATAGATATTCGAGATGAACTTCCCGAGTATCGGCATAGTTAAGAGCCTTCTAGATTTGAACCACTTACCCGACTCGGTCTTAAGAAAACTGCTGACACCGACTACGGCGACCACCATAAAGAACATGACACCGACGATATGGCTTGTGAGCGCGTTGGACATCTGCATCACCACCATAGTCAATGCCGGCAATTTAAGGTTGAAACCTTCGAAGACCGCTTTAAAGACCGGGATTACCTTCACTAAAAAGAAGAAGATCACACCTATCGACAAGATGACGAGGATACTCGGATACATGAATGCGGTGATGATCTTGGCGCGCAGGGCGTCGCGTTGATTGAAGTAACTGCTGATTTCGTTCAAGGTCTCGGGGAGGCGGCCGCCGGCTTCGCCGGCTTCGACTAAGCTCAACCAGACGTCGGAGAATATCTTCGGGTGCTTGGACAGGGCGCCATGGAACGACGCGCCGCCGGCGATATCGTCACTGACTTTCTCAAGGGTCTTACGTAAATCAGGATGTGTGATGTTCTGCGAGATGATCTTAAGGCCGCGCAACAGAGGCACGCCGCCGCGCAAAAGCAACGCCAACTGCTCCGCTAAGAAAATCATATCCGCGGCCGGCGGACCGCTCATAAAGATGTCGAATTTGAACGCTTTTTTCGGCTCGAGTTCAGGCTTCTTGTCGACAGGAGTGGCGCTGACGTTCTGCTTGGCTTCTTTGACGGCAGAAAGCGTCATCTTGTCCTCATGGATCTCGAGCACCAACATACCCTGGCGCTGGATCTGCGCGATAGCCGCCATCTCATCAGCGGCATCGACGTGTCCCTCGTTCATCTTGCCTTTCTCGTCTTGAGCGGAATAGTTATATCTAGGCATGAGCGATCAATCCTCCACCATGATGACCGAGAGGTATTCTTCTAAACTCGTCATCCCTTCCTTGACCTTTTCAAAACCGGCGTCCTTCATCGACATCGAGCCCGTCTCACGGGCGAGCTTTTTTAAATCATCGAGGTTCGCCTGTTTTTGTATGGCTGAACGCAACTTGTCATTGATCAGGATGATCTCATAGATGGCCCGGCGTCCCTTGAACCCCGTACCCGCGCACTCATCGCACCCCTTAGCCTTATAAAGCATGTCGACGGGAGTGAATCCCAGGCTCTCCAAATGGCCTTTTTCAGGCTTATACTGCTCCCGGCAATCCTCGCAGAGTTTGCGCACCAACCGCTGTGCGGCGAAACATATCGCCGAGCTGGCGATCAAGAACGGCTCGATGCCCAAGTCCTTCAACCTCATCGCAGCGCCCACAGCATCATTGGTATGCAAAGTCGAAAGCACCAAATGACCGGTCAAGGCCGCACGCATACACAGGTCAGCCGTCTCTTGGTCACGGACTTCGCCCACCAAGATGACATCCGGGTCTTGGCGTAAAAAACTACGCAACGCCGCGGCGAACGTCAGCCCTATCTGCGGCCGCACCTGCACCTGGTTGATACCGCGTAACTGGAACTCGACAGGGTCTTCGATAGTCATGATATTCAACTCGGGTGATTTGATCTGGCTTAGAACCGCGTAGAGCGTAGTCGTCTTGCCCGACCCAGTGGGACCGGTCAAAAAGATCAGGCCATGGGGATATTGCGCGGCTTTGAGAAAATCTTCTTTTTGTTTCGGCAGCATGCCTAATTTATCGACATTCAACTCGACCGCCTGCTTGTTTAAGATACGCATGACCACTTTCTCGCCAAAAAAAGTCGGGCACGTCGAGATACGCAGATCGATCTTCTGGTCCCTGTGCTTGACCGCGAAACTGCCGTCCTGCGGCAAACGCCGCTCGGCGACGTTTAACTTTGAAAGTATCTTTATCCTTGAGACGATCGGCGCCGCCAGGTTCTTCGCCGGAGGGGCTTTCTCATGCAACACGCCATCGATGCGGAAGCGCAGGTTCACCATGTCTTCCATGGGTTCGATGTGGATGTCCGACGCCCGCTCATTGATAGCCTGGCGGATGATCTGATTGACTAACTGCACGACGCGGGCTTCCCCGGCATCCACCGTTGTCCCATCGAGATCCGCCTTCTCGTCAGTGACTTCCACTACATCGCCCTGCGCCGCCTGCGAAGCTTGTTTGGCCATCTCTTCCATCTTGCCGGCTTGGCCGGTGTAAAGCTCTTCGATGAGTCCTTGGATCTCCGACTTCATCGCGATATAGACCATCAAGTTCTTACCGGTCAAGATGCGCAGATTGTCCATGGTGATGACGTCCATGGGGTCAGCCACGGCAATGCCTAGAGTCTCGTCACGCAAGAACAACGGCACCAACCCATGCTCCCGGGAGAAATCTTGACTGATCAGGTCCTTGAGTATCAAGGGATCGGAAAGGATCAAAAGTCCGTTCACCTTGCTAGCGAAAGGTAAACCGAATTGCCTGGATAGCGACTTGGTCAACTGCAGTTCGGTGACGAACCCATTCTTGACCAAGATCTCGCCCAAAACACCGCCGGTCTGTTTTTGGATCTCCAAAGCGCGCAAAAGCTGCTCCTTGGTAATGATCCCCTGCTCGACTAAGACGTCGCCGATCTTAAGACGGATCACCTTGACGGCACCTCACTGGGCTTCCATGATCACAGGCGTGATGAATATCGCCAGCTCCGAATTCTGCTTCTTGACGATCTCACTCTTGAACAACCAGCCGATGATAGGCAAACTGCCTAAAAAGGGTACTTGCCTGACGGTCTTCTCCTCGCGGGTATCGAGCAGGCCGCCGATGACGATAGTGTCACCGTTCCTGACACGCACCATCGACTTGGCCGAGCGCGTAACCGGGTCATAAAGAGCGTTGCTGACAAGCGACGGGACCACGCGCGTGAGCTTGGGCTCGACGACGACCGTGATATGATTGTCACCATTGACTTGCGGGATGACCTGCAGGCTCAAACCGGTCTGCTGGCGTTCCGCGCTCGAACTCGTTGAACCCAAGCCTCCCGAGACCGAAGCTATGCCGATGGCTTGATTCGAGGTTATCCGAATCTCGGCGGGCTTGTTATTGACCGTCATGATCTTAGGCCGCGCCAGCACCTTGCCGCGGGTCTTGGTGACGATGGCACGCAAAAGGATCTGGAACTCGTTAAAAGAAAGCACGCCATAGGAGATGCCGGTCCGCTCTTGAGCGACGCCCACGGCGGCGCCAGCCCCGGTATACGGAGTGGCGTCGATATCGGCCCTCGGCCAGAAGTGTCCGAGCTCCGACGCCTTGGAGATGCCGTCGTTACGTATCAGATAATCCGTATAACGCGAAGGCCCGATGAAACGCGCCAGTTCGCCCTGCGGGCCGCCGAAATCGACGCCGAGATTGCTCAAGCCGTCGCTATTGATCTCGACAATCTGCGCCTCGATCATGATCTGCGGCGATTTGATGTCAAGATTGCGGATCAAACTCTCTATTTGCGGGAAATTCTCCGGCAGGTCGGTGATGATGAGTGAATTAGTGCGCGCGTCGACCGCGATGCGCCCATAAGCAGAAACCAGGTTCTTCAAGACATCGATGATACCCGCTCCGACCGGCGCACTCATCGCACTCTGTCCTGCGCCAGGGCTCATCATGGCGCCAGGCATACCAGGCATGCCTGGCGAAGACATGCCGCCGGATTCCAGGCCTCCGGATATCTGACTCATCTCCCCACCGCCCTGCATCCCAGATTCCTTGATATCCTGCAAAGGTATATGCTGCAACTCGAAGATACGCGTGATGGTCCTCGGGCGCGTCTCTTTTCTGCTGGTGATAAGATAAGTGAGCGTTTTCCCCGGTATCTTCTCATAAGCCAAGCCCTTGATGCCCAAGAGGACCTGCAAGGCTTCTTCCAATGTGACTCCGTCTAAGAACGCGGTGATCTTCTTGTTCTCAAGACCCTCGCTGACGATAAAATTGACCTTGGTCTGCCTGGTGATCGCTTTTAAGAACGTCGTGAGATTGACATTGTCAAGTTGCACGGTAACTTGGGAAAGCTCCGGCGCTATCCTCGGCTTCTTTGCAAGCATGGGCGCCGGTTTAGGCACCAACGGCTCTTCCGGCTCGATCTGCGCGCCGGCTGGTTCAGGCACCACTTCCTTGGTCAATGGCGCCGGAGGCGTTTCTTGAGCCGCCTGATCGAAACGTACGGCGTCTTCTCCAGGTGGCGGCTGGATCTCGGTAGCCTGCGGCTCGGCTGGTGGCTCCGCCGTTGGCGTCACGGAGGGCTCCTTTGCCGCCGCTTCGGGCGGCGGCGCCTCCGATACAACTTCCTTTTTTGCCGCCTTCTTCTTTTTCTTTGGCTCGGCCTTTTTAGGCACCGCCGCAGGATCGGGCGTCGGCGCTTCTATCAAAGCTGGTTCTGATTGCGGCTTAGTCTCTGTGACCGCGGCCTGCTCTTCGGGCGGCGGCGGGAACACACTCTGGGATTCTTGGGCGGTCACTTGAGCCGCAGGGCCTGCGACCGAGGCCAAGACCAGGATGGACGCCGAGAAAAAGCGCATTATTTTATGCATAGACTCCCTCCGAATTAAAGGATAAAGCGGATAGGAGATGATTTCCAGGTCTAATTTAGGATTTACGACAGATGCTATTTCTTCTCTAAGAGGGTCTTGCGGACTTTAAGATGGACGCGTGCCTGCACTTGCGCGAGCTCTCTTGGTTCGCCTGGACTATCCATGCCGGAGAGCATCATGGCGACTTCTTCCTGCTTCGCAGACGACAGGCGCGCCAATGACCTTCCCGCCACTTCAGAATCAAGCGTACTGATGAATAACGCGATAGAACGCGGATCCTCTTCTTCGAGTATCCGCGACAAGACTTCCGGGTCAGCGCTGAGAGGCGCTGCCAACGACGGCGCAACCGCGCTCACTTCCGGCGCGGCCGACAGCGCCGCCATGCGCGTGCGCGACTGCGCGGCTTCGATACCGGCCTGCATCTTAGGCGCCAAAGTAAGGTCGATATCATGCGTGCGCGTGGTCGTCGCGACACGGTCTAGCGACTCGCTGATCTGGCGCGAGACCCGCAATAATACGGCAAACCCGATGAGCACGAGCAGTACGGTCGCGCTGAATTTGATGAGGTCCATCACGCTTTCGGGAGAAAACAACATCTCGCGTACACGGCTCTTGGAGGCGACCCTGAAGACATCGACTTTATCCGAGCGCGCCGGGTCGAATTCAAGCACGCGCGCCGCTAAATCGCGCACAAAAGTAGACTGCGCTTCGGAAATTGTAGGGTCTAACAACACGGTAGCGCTGACATTGACCGGACGCAAGCTCTCCGATCGCTGGCCAGCCGACGGCCACTGATAACGCACGAAGACCGCGGCTTTGCCGGCGCCCAAGATGGTGTTTAAAAGCTCGGAGAATTCGCGGGTCTTGCGTTCCTCGAAATTCTGCCTGCTCCAAAGATCGAGCGCATCAAGCCTAGCCAAGGCCAGATCGCTCTTGACATCTTGCGCTGCGGTCAGCTCGGAGACCGCCGCAGGATCCATCTGCTTGGCGGCATTCTCTGCGGACACGACGATGCCGCATGTGACCAACGAAGAGAATAACGTGAATGACAAGACTTGCCGCATCGTGAGCATCAGCTTGATTTTAATCTTTAACGAGCTGTTTTTCAAATACCCTTCCCTTATAGTTGAAGATGACACGATTGGCATAGACCCGCACGACCTTGGCCCCGCTGATGAGATCTCCCTTGCCCACGATCTCGTTATTGACAATGGCAAGGACGCCTTGGTCCGTATTCAAAACACCTTGGACATTAAGTTTCTTCTTGAGCGTCTCCATGGCGATACCGGTCTTATTGACCGTCTTTCCCGTTCCCTTGGCAGACAGCATTTTCTGGCGCTCCTCATCCTGCTTACGCTTGAACTCCACCTCCTTCATACTGGCTTCTGCCAAACGCTGCTGCTCGACCTTATAGCGCTCCAGGGCTCTAGCCTCGGCGGGCATGAGCATAGGATCCCTATCGCTTTTGGGCGTGAATCTCATGCTGTCGGCAGCTACAGGTTGCGCCTGTTCCTGTGTTACAGGCACGGCGGCGGGCTTGGATGCGGTGTCAAGCAAGGAGACCGGTTCAACAGGTTGTTGCGGAACCGCCGGCGCCTCCTTAGCGAGCACGTCTTCGGCTAAGAATTCACCCGAACTCGAAGCTTGTGCCATCTGCTCGGCGATTTGCTGCCTTCTGGGCACTTCGGGTACGATACTTATCCTATTCTGCTGAACCGCAGGCACTTGAGCGATCACCGACTCTTCTTTTAACACGGGGGCCGACGGCGTCTCAGGCAAGGCTTGCTGCTGCACTGCCGCAGGTAGGCTTTGCGCCTGGACCACAGGGTCGGGGGGTTCTGTAGCAGGGGCTTGTGCTACAGGTTCAGGTTGCACCGAAGCTTGGGCCTCTACGGGCGTTACTGCGGCAGGCTCCACCGGCGTCTCGACTGTCTTAGATACTACCGCTGCTACCGCAACGGATTGTGTGCCCAAGCTCTCGGCGATGCGCATCGCTTCGGAATCCTTTCCAGGACTCAAAAAACTCAAGGCTGCGAGCCATAAGACAAGACCGGTGAACAATGTGCCCCCGGCGAAGATGCCTATCTCAAGAAAACCTATCTTGCTCTTCAATGACTAACCCCTCCCACAGGGACCTTCTGCTGCAAGACATACATCACTATCTTCGCTTCGATGATAGCCTTTCCGGAGTTGAAGTCAAAATCCTCCTTACGCGCCAAGCGTAGACTTGCTATCCCTATAAAGGGCTCGCTGTGCTCTATCCTGCTGACCATATCTCCTAATTGCCGATAGACGCATTTGACCGTGAACGCAGCGGAATGTGCCGAGAATTTATCCGCTTTGGAGACATCCCCGGTGAATTCAAACGAGATGGTCTGTGCGCCGGCTGCGCCGCTTAATTCATCCACCTTGCTTTGCAGCCACTCCTGCGCATTGACCCCGGCAGGCAGCATCCTGGAACGTGTCAATTCCGACCAGCGCGCCGCCAAGCCCTGATATTGCGCCATGACCTCCCCGCGCTGTTTCTGCTCGGCGATCTGCGCGTTCAATGCCACCGCTTTCGCCGAGCTCGAATGTGCGATGAAAGCTCCTATCAATATGGATGCGGCAAGGACGATCAAAGGTTTTTGCAGCGCCTTGTCTTTGACGCCATCGGCAAAGTCATTGTTATAAAGCCACGCCTCGATGACCTTATAATCGAGCTTGCGGATGTCCTTAATATTGAGATTTAGCGCCATGTTTAAAATCCACGGTGAAAGTCAACGCGTCTAGGACCTCTCGCTGATTCGAGAACGAGACGTTGCGCGCCATACGGTTGAATGACAACTGCGCATCGCTGAAACGTCCGGACAAGGAACTGTCCTGCCTGAACTGCTTGACGAATCCTTGCAAAGCGTCAGACCCCTGGACGCCGCCGGAAACCTCCATGGCGCCGGTTATCTGCATCCTGGGAGGCGCGCGGGCTTCCGTCTGCGCCGCAACCACAGAGATATCCTCATTAAAACTCCACGACTCTATCCCGGCTTCACGGGGAAGCGCCTCGGCAAGCAACGCCATAGCGGGTGTGAGATAAAAACGCTTTTCAGGGTCGGTGAGGACCTCGACTGTCATGATGCTACTGCGTTCCAATTCGATCATCGACTTGATACCTGCGACATTGACGTTGGCAAGCTCCTTGACGCCGCCGGAAGTCCTGGCCTTCACGGCGACTAGCCTCACCTGCGCGGTGAACACCTGGAACATACGCAGACCGGCGATGAGCCCGAACACACAGGCCGTGGCCAGCACGCACTTCCAGATCTTTTTTAACGCGATCTCTTTGGGCGGTTCCGCGTTGAAGGTCGCGGCTAGGTCGAGTTCGACGCCATCAAGCGTGTTGTCTAAGCCACGCAGCGCCACGCCTAAAGCCGCGATCTCTCCCCACGAGGAAACCATATAACGCGCCCCATCGCCGGATTGGATCAAGGTACGCATCGGATGGATGACGTCGACTTTAAGGCCGAGCTCTTCACCGAGCCCCGCACCCCAAGCTTTGAGCGCGGCCTCCTCGACGTCACGGGAACCCAAGAGCGCCACGCGCTTGAGGGAATCGATATTGAGCTGACGCGTGATGAAATCGACCGTCGCCTTAAGGTTGAGCTTACGGCGCTCGATAGTGAAATTGCCGCGATTGGCGCCGACCCCGGTAAGATAGATACTGCGCATCAGCACCGGCGCCGCGTTATGCAAAAGCACCAACTGTACCTGTTCGGCGTCGAGATATACGCCCAACACGCTCTCCTGACTGATGATACTCTGCGGCAAGGCGACGGAATTAAGTAGCGCGATAGTCCGGGAGAGCGCGAAAGCCAAGACGTCGGCATGCAAGACCTTGAGACTCGCGGCCTCGAAGAGGTCGCGCACCGCGGTGTAGATATCGTTATGCACGGCAGCGAACATCACGCCCAGGCTCTCCTTCTCCTCAACGATGATATCCCTGACCCGCCAGTCACAAAGACAATCCTGTAGCGGATAAGGCATGTACTTGCGTGCCTCGATAGGTATGGCCTTGCGGCGATACATCTCATCGATCCTGGGCATGGCGAAGAAGCGATAGACACAGAACGACTCGGATAACGCGAACGAGGCGTAGGATGTCGCGGGCTTGAACTTTTTTATCGTCTCTACAAAAGCGTCTCTGACTGCCGGGGAACGCAATGCTTGGATCACCTGCGCCTGGCCCTGCACGGGTTGCGCGGGATTGGCCTGGGCCTTCTGGCCGGCAAAGTCGGCGCCTAAGATACCCTCGAACATCAGGCTATGTTTATTGCGCAACTTGTGGCCGTCTGCGGCCTTCTCGAGCTCGAGCAGATGGATACCTTTAGCATCGATATAAGCGGACAAGACGTAATAAGGTCTTTTAAGACGCGGGGCGGCCGGGCGCGAGGGCGCACCGACGGCGATGCCGGAGAACCCGCTCACCAGCTTCTTAAGATCGACCGCTGTCTTCAATCTCTCTGCCCTCCTGGACTTTTTAAGGAACCGTGATATTGATCGAGTACTCTCCACCGGCATAGACCAAGCCCGCGGTCACCACGCGGCCGTCGCTTAACGTGTAATTGCAGCTCTGGCCGTTACCCGCGCCATTAGACCATCCGGTCGCGCAAGTCTGCCCGGTGGTACAATCGGCGGTGACGAAGACCCCATCAAAATTCTTATCCAGACACATCAGGTCGGCATAGACCAAGGAATGGATCTGGTCGGCATTGCCTTTCTTCATCTGGCTCACCTCGACCTTGGTACTGGCAAAAAACCCACTCAAAGCCAAAGAGATAATGGCAGCTGCGGTGATACACATCAACATCGAGAGGATCATCGCGTAAAGTAAGGCGACACCGCTGTCTCCTAAACTGACGAGACGGGTCTTCATAGACCCAGCCCCATCGGTATCTTGGCCTTAGTGTTGAAATTCCTAGTCTGGATGGAGGTTCCAGCCTTGTCCTTAAGCGTGGTCACGTTGATATTGACAGACACGGTCATGGTCGCGCTATCGCAGGTACCGGCGGCGATATCCGTAGAGATCACATCACGGGAGACCGTCATATACGAGACCGAGCAAGTCGGCGGCATAGCCATGGCCGCAGCCGTAGGACAGAACTCCAACGTCTGCGCGCTGGTGTCATGCTTGAATGCGAAATATGACGCTCCGGCGACCCCGGTAGCGTGCCTACGACCGACGATGTACTTAGCGGAACCTAAATCTTGCGATTGACAGATGTTGTTGAACGCCAGACAGTCTCCCGCAAACTGCGGGATGCAACTGGCGTCACGGAAGATCTTCTCGATCAATTTCACCGCGGAAACGCCGCCGGAGGCGCCTTTGTTCTTATCCTCGACCTGTTTCAAATAGCGTATCACCGAGGCAAACGTAGCCATGGTACCGGCTACGACTGTGACCGCCAACATCACAGCCACCAGCACCTCGGCCAAGGTGAACCCACCCCGGCATTTATAGCTGCGGTTCGCTCCAAACGACATTTGTCTTTATCTCCAGATAAGTCTGGCCACCGGATACATTGGTGACCACCGAATAACCGACACAGCCGCCGTTAGCTTTGAAATCTGCCGGCACTTGGGCCGGATCGATCCAGTGTTTGACCCCTGGTGAAGCGGC
>JBBTGF010000358.1:0-1401 GCA_038041525.1 Elusimicrobiota bacterium
CAAAACTACTCAACTCCTCAAAGGAATTGTGTCGAAATTGAAAAAACATTCCGAAGACGAAGATGCGGGTGTTTTTCATGCTCATTTAAGCCAGTGTAACAAAATATTTCGCATAGCATGTTTGTTTGTTCCAGTCGACTTATTCCAGTCAGTCCGAGTGGATGTCTATAGGTATAATCCTGTTAGTCGATGGCAAAGAACACACAACGCGGATACCTCGTATTTATCAAGATATATCTCTGTCTTGCCTTGGCGTTGATCGCATTACGCTATCAGATCGCCAGAGATATCGGACTTCATGATTATGCGACGTTGAGAGCCGCCGGATTTTTTATTGGCGCATCTTATGATAGCGTCCTCGCCCTTTTTCCTATCGCCATCATTTTTTTAACAGGCGTCGTCCTTGCGGAACCCTTCATCCTAGGGGGGTTGTTGGCGGGTTTCTTGGCGTGGCTTATCAATCTGGCGGGTCTGGCCTATTTTAGATTCTATGGCTCGACATTGGAGTGGTGGGTGGCGCGCTCACACTGGAGTGATATCTTCTACGTAAGCGGGTCCGGGATCATTCTGTGCTCTTCCCTGGGCGTCCTGGTCAGCTTGATTTTTTTATCGGTTTCATTCTATCCGTCGATCTCTTGGGGACATGGACGGCGCAGGCTGCTTAGCCGGGCTAGGATGGCAGTCGTCGGGCTTGTCATCGTAGCGCTAGCGTTGCTCATCAAAAAGAATCTGGGGATGGCCCGTGGTATAAATTTTGGCGGTCAGAACCGAGGGAGTATTTTAAGCAGCCAGATCTTATTTCGCTGGTTCAAAGATGCCGGAAAGAACAGGGTCGGACTGGCGGATGCCGGTGACAAACAGAAGGACAATCTGACCGCGCAGGAAGCCAAGAAGGTCTTGGAACATTACGCGTCAAGCGAAGGTGCATCGTTTCTTCCGAGCTATCCTGCCGAATTGCGCACTTTACCGTCGCGCCAAGAAGTCGCGGCGATCAGGAAGGCGATCGGGATTCCAGCTGACCGCCGGCCGTCTATTATTTTTCTTTTTGTCGAGAGCTTGAGAAGCTATGAATTGGCGCATCCCGGATTGGGACCGAAGATATTCCCGAACCTGTCGCGGTATCTTAAGAGTAATGCCATCGTATTTGAGCAGGCTTACGTCTCGCAATTGACGGCGGGCGAGACGGTGAAGGGTGAATTCGCCGCGCAATGTTCCATGCTGCCGGATTCCTTCGGACCGGCCGCCTATATCGCGCATCCTACGGCAAAGATCGATTGTATCCAAAGCTTGCTTAAGGATGCGGGCTATCAGACCGTTTGGGTCAATGGGTTCACCACGTCATTCCATCTTGGTTTCAAACATTTAACGCAACAAGTTTGTTGAATACCTCGTCAGGTTTCA
>JBBTGF010000359.1:0-2629 GCA_038041525.1 Elusimicrobiota bacterium
TACGAGGACGCTCCATCGGGAGCTTTCAGGCTCATTCTTGGATTAGAAAATGCTATATCATATGCCCGCTAAATCAAGCAGGTTGTATTCGATCGCCCTTGGACTTTCAGCCGTCGAACTCCTAGCCGTCTGTTGGTTATGGTTAGGTTCCCCGCCTGAATGGTTCCGGGTCAATTTCTATTCTATCAGTTGGTGGCCCTTCCTGGTCATGGTCGAGACTTGGGCAAAAATCATCCACGGTAAGTCTCTCCTTTATGACGACCCTAAAGGCTTCCTGTTGCTGTGCGCCTTCTCCGTACCATTCTGGACTGCTTACGAGATATTGAACACCGTCATCAAGAACTGGATCTATATCGGACTACCCGGAGGCGACCGAGCGGCTCTGCGCTGGCTCGGCTATGTGATCGCCTACGCCAGCGTATTGCCGGCTATCAGAGTCTATGTCGACATCCTGGGTATCCGCTACCCCAAAGAGCTGCCTGTCCCCGATAGCGTACACCGACCGTTCTTTAGCACCACGGCCATCATCATCGGGATGTTGTTATTGGCGCTCTGCGTGCGCCATCCGATGACTTTCTATCCACTCGCTTGGGCATTCTCTTTCTTCTTCACCGAACCCCTGCTCATCAGGGAACAGTCGCAAAAATCCTATCTTCTGCAATGGTCTGCCGGGATATGGCTGCCGACCGCGAAGACCCTGCTGGCCGGATTCATGGCAGGCGTCACCTGGGAATTCTTGAACTGGCACGCCCAAGCGAAATGGGTCTACACTGTACCCTCGGACGTGATCTTGGTCAAAATCTTCGAGATGCCCGTCTTGGGCTTCATTGGATTCAGCGCCTTCGCTTTATGCGCGGAATCCTTCTCGAACTTGTTACTGACGGACCTGAAAGCGAAAAAACGTGAGCTATGGAAAGCCGGGGTAGCTTTAGGGGCACTCATCAGCGTCATCGGTTTTGCCATGATCGACACCTACACTTGGATCCGCTGACTTGAATACATGCTGACACCGGCGCCACCGCGACGCTCGAATAAGATCCTGATTTTCGGAGGCGCTTTCGACCCCGTACACCGGGGACATCTCGGACTCCTCAAAGCCGCACAACGCCAGATCCGTCCAACAAAGACCTTGGTCATCCCCTCCAGCGACCTGACGGCGCATAAGGGGATGACTTTGCTACCAGCGGCGACCCGCCTGGAACTCGCAACAGCCGCTTTTAAAAGATTACCCGCAACGTACATATCCACCCTTGAGATCGAAAAATCCAGCCCTCCGTACACGTGGCAGACGCTGTCGATCCTGAAGCGACGCTATCCTGGACATGACTTTTACTTACTACTGGGCTCCGATAGTCTCGCTAATATCAAGAAATGGCGACGCGCCGCGACGATACTTGGCGACCCGGACGTCTATTTCGTGACCGCGCGCAGACCAAGACACGGTCTTGGACATGTCCCACCGCGCACCATCGTCCTTGACGCGCGGCTGCCTGACCTCTCGTCGAGTCGACTCAAAGACTTATTGCTTGGATCGCGCCCCAACGCCCTCGGATACTGGAGCAAGGCGCTGCCGACTAGCGCGGCGCGGCGTCTACGGGAACCTGCCATACTGACTTGTATCATCAAAGCCTATCTCGCGCGTAAACTCCCGGCACAACGCTACCGGCACACGCTCTGTGTGGCTCGTCTAGCTGCAGAACTCGCACCGCGACCACTCAAGACCGCAGCTACCATCGCGGCGCTCTTGCATGACGCCAGCAGGACGAACCCGGCTTTCACGGATATCCGCGAAGCCCTGGGCCACGCCCGGATATCCGTCGGCATCGCCAGCAACGTCTTCGGCATCCGTGACGTTTCGATCCTGCGGGCCATCGCGGCGCACACCACAGGAACCGCGCGCATGGACTTACTCGCACGCATCCTTTATGTAGCCGATTTCGCATCCTACGACAGGACGTTTTCGGCCGCAGCCAAGATCAGGGCTCTGGCACGCAAAAATCTCGCTTTGGCGTTACGCCGAAGCGCCTACGAAAAACTCGGCTACCTCATCGATAACGGCCAACCTATCGATACCGCTACCATCGCTTTTTGGAATACGCTATGGCGCTAAAGCTACGGTCCTTCTTGGTAGCGGCATACGCGCTACTACGCCAAGGAGGCATGCGCGCCGCCTGCATCGCGCTTGCCATCCTGGTTGCGGCGGCTGCTGCGACCGACCTGTTCAACCCCATGACTGCAGCACTCGCTGACGGTCAACCTATCGAAGTGATCCTAGGCGGCCTTGATGACTCACAAGGGACCCACCGCACAGACGTCATCATCGTGGCGCGCATCGACCCGCAAGCGCCCGCTATCAAGATCATCCAGATCCCACGCGATACCTTAGTCCTCGCCGCGGGCAAAAACACCAAGATCAATTCCATCTACGGCAAAACCGGCATCACCGGCCTCAAGCAGCACATCGCGGCGCTACTGCCCTCGGCAGGGCTCCCCAGAAAATATCTCATCGTCGATTTCGCCGGATTCCTTGAAGTCCTGGCCCTTACCGGTCCTTTGCGCTTAGGCGGAGAACCGACGGATGCCGAAACGGCCTTGGAATCCGTGCGCGTCAGAGACCAGTCCGGGGACC
>JBBTGF010000359.1:2639-4879 GCA_038041525.1 Elusimicrobiota bacterium
ATCTCCCAGTCCTTGCAGCTCTCCACGTCCGTGAGTCCGGGGACCTTGGGCGCCTCAACTCCCAAAAGGCCTTCCTCTCACAAGCCAGCGCGGAATTATTACGTAAACCGTGGAAAGCCTGGCTGATCCTGGCGCGCTGGCAACGCCTGCGTCCGTTCGTCAAAACCGACCTCACCTTGCTGGAGATGGCCGGCATCTGGTACCGCTGCCGCTCGTACAGCGACCCGGCGCATACATTCTTCTTTGAAGCTCCCGGCGCGCCCGACACGCACGGGAATTTCCGCTGGAACAGCGCGGCGGCACAGGTGATGGCGCCCTGGTGGCTCGCTGACGGAATGACCAACAAGGATCTCGGCTACCCCCCGATGCGCCTGGAAGTCTTCAATACCACCGAGACGCCGGGTTTGAGCCTCAACCTGACTAGGAGCCTAAGGAACAGTTCATCGGATTTCGACGTCATCTATTTCGGCAACGCTGCCACTACCACACCTTATGCCAGCTTCTTGGTTGCGCACCAAGCCGACCTGCGCCTTGCAAAAGCAGTCCTGGTTAGATTAAATAAGGAAGCAGGGTTGAACCTGACACATTGTGTCGCCCCGGCGCGTAACCAAGCGGTGCATTTCTCTATCCTGCTTGGCGCCAACGCCGAAGCCGCCAGGTTCAATAAAGAAAGTTTTCTGGAACGGCTCTGAATCCAATCTCAACAGAAGAAAATCACCCCACAGGAGGGCAAAAACTCAAATCAGAACCCTCACACATGCGTATCCCCTTGTTATAGCTTCGTTCACAGCCATTCCAAATAATATCGTCATCATGGTTCAGCAAATCAAGAATTATCGTATTCGCAAGACTTGGGCCTTTGTATTTCGTCAAATCCTGTTCGACTAAATTAGCTGAATAACCTCGTTCTATCAAAAAAATTTCCAGCGCCACGACCTCCATGTTTTTCAACTTCACGCTATGCACCGTATTCTGATGACCGCCTCTTGCCCAACCCAACTGTTGATCATAATTAAACTCTCTCTTCAGCAAAGGCATAGCCTCCATCTTCTTCATTTGTTTCCAACTTTCCATCTGATGCGTAATCAACCAACTTAACTGCTGCTTCGCGCCCGCATAATACAAGACAAGATTGCCTACAGGCGTTTTTCCAGTTGCAGTATCACACACGTTGTCCTGGCTATCTCTGCGTAAATAGTCAGGCGTATTGTTCGGCGATATCGCCTTGATCCTCTCTAGATTGAATTGGCTACCGCGAACGGTATGATTTTGATCGCTAATCGCATCTTCAATGATTTTACTCAGCTTCAAAAAAACGTCTGGGCCGCCGATTTTTTTAAGCCATTTTTTTCTGACATCGATTAAATTTTTCGCTCTCGAATCCTCCTCGTAGTTATATGGCACACTAGCATCCGAAGGTTCCTCGGCATGCGCTGGCGTCGCTATGGAACTGAAGTCTAAAAATAAAAGGAAAATAAAATATTTTTTCATAGATACCCTACATTTTAGAATACCCCCCCCACTTAAATCTCGCAAGAGTCAAATTAAAAAGATGGGGACTACCTTTTCATTGCAACAGATAGGTCATACATCATCGGATGTTACGAACAAGCTTATTGAATTATAACTACAGTGTAGTTATAATGTAGTTAATATGAAGGACTGCTTTGTCTTTGAATGGGACCCACGAAAAGGTAGGTCGAATGAACACAAACATGGGATCTCATTCGAAGAGGCGCGGGCTGTCTTCTACGATGAGAACGCCAGGTTTATGGCGGATCCCGAGCATTCTCAAGACGAAGAACGGTTCGTCATGCTAGGCTTAAGCTCAAAACCGCGAATCCTGGTGGTCTGCCATTGCTATCGGGCGACGGGATCGATCATCAGGATCATATCGGCGCGCAGAGCGACAAAGAAGGAAACCTTACAATATGAGGAGTATCTAAAATGAAAGGAAATTATGATTTTTCAAAATCGAAACGTAATCCCTACGCCAAGGCGCTTAAGAAACAGATCACCATCCGTTTAGATGGCGAAACCTTAGGATACTTCAAACGGTTAGCGGGCAATGCGGGATTACCCTACCAAAGCCTGACGAACCTTTATCTCAAGGATTGCGCTCAACATCACCGTAAATTACATCTAGGTTGGGGCGCCTAGACTGTCTATTCATCCCGTTATTCTAACCTGCGCCTTGCAAAAGCAGTCCTGGTTAGATTAAATAAGGAAGCAGGGTTGAA
>JBBTGF010000360.1:0-7613 GCA_038041525.1 Elusimicrobiota bacterium
TGAAACCTGACGAGGTATTCAACAAACTTGTTGCGTTAAATGTTTGAAACCAAGAAAATTAAACATGCCCAATAAATCGACAAAAATAGTCCATCTTCCAAAGTTACTTAGCATAGGATGGTCGCACATATTGTTTGATTGTTGTTCTTCAGCAATTAATCATGATGGTCCCGTTACATTTAATTTTGAAAAGGTCGATTGGGCGGCCCCTTTTGGTCTAACGGTAATTTCTGTTGCGCTAGCGAAATGCCTGCAGCAAGGTAAAAATATCTATTACTCTGCACCTAAAAAACAGGAAGTAAAGGAGTATCTTGAGAGGATTGGGTTTCAATACCATTTTCTTCGGGGTGAGAAGGTCAAACCTAAAAATACGAGCGTTGAGCTTCGATGTCTCGAAGGAGTTGATCCTAGCTGTAGCGAAGCGCTAGCAGAACTTATTTCTGGCAGTCTTTCTCTTTCTACAGACGCAAGATATGAAATGCAGACACATATTAATGAATTGATGACAAATGGTTTTGATCACGCAAAAAGTAAAGTTGGATGCTATGTCTGCGCTCAATGGTATCCCGCCAAAAAAAATCTACGCATTAGTTTTGCTGATGGAGGAATTGGCATTTTTCAATCATTAAGGGATTCGGGTAAATTCCCAGAAATTAGTAATGATGCAGATGCAATCCGTTTAGCCGTCAAGCCAGGAATTACTACAAGGAAAAAACAGCTCGGTGGTTTTGGTTTTGATTACATGCGCAAGTATGTACGTAAAAACAAGGGCACCCTTTCTATAGTCAGTGGAAACGCGAAAGTCAATTTTTATAAGAACAAGATTGAGCAAAAAAATGAACCAATAAAATTTGAGGGTACTATTGTTGATATCAAGGTTTCTCCAAGAAAAGATATCCACTTGAGGAGGAGAGGGAAAAATGACATCTTCTGATGGAATTGTAACGAAATTCAAGATTAAAGATATTTGTGGAACCAACACGGTAACTCGTGCCGATGGCAAAAAGATACATAAAATTTTACTTGATCATTGGAAAAAAGCGTACAGAATAGAGGTTGATTTTGGAAATTTGGAGATCGCTTCCGTTTCATTTTTAGATGAAGCTATCGGCCAACTTGCTTTGCTTTTTAGAAAGAGCGAGTTGGCTGCAAAACTTAAACTCCAACACATATCCAGTCGTGATAAGAGATTGTTAAATGACATCTTTATTTCGCGTTATCGGCAGATGATTAAAAATAAATATATTCCGAGAACGCATTAGAATGGCGCTTGACTAGGGGTTATGGCCTAGTTTACAGGGGAGACATCGTAATATCTGAGGATGCTAATTTTGTTTCTGCCGTGCAAGAAGCGCAAAGATTGGGTAAAAAAAATAGAAAACACCTACACTCGTGAAGGGTACTTAGGATCGACTTGCGATAAATTTATACTCCTCGACAATATGCTAATCGATACAATCAGAAACCCCATTGGGACGTAAATCGCACTTTATAAGATTACCCCTCAATCCTGTCATAAACTTTATGCTATTCGTCGCCAACGTTTGAACGCTTTTATATCGGCGGCGCTTAAATCAAACCACTCGCCATTCATGCGCTTTGATTCAAAACGTCTATGCCAGTATGCCTCGACGCCACTCGGGTCGTCAGTTCTAATCGAATGAATCAAATCCATTCTTTCCGGCAACTGAATCCTTATCTCCGCACCGCGTCTCACGGTGTCGCCTGTTTTTCCGATTTTATAATAGCGTCCTGACTTAAAAAGATATACTTCGCAAATACCAAAATCATCCTCGACATCACCCTCTACCACAGCTACGCCTTTTAGTACAACTCGACAAAATTCCACAACGTCCTCATGGCTACCTTTCTCCTCACAATAGGCAATTATTTTTTCTGCCCATTGGTCTTTCTTGCAGCGGCGTTCGAATGCGCTGTTACTAGGAAACTTACTATCATTATTATGCTGCACGATAAGATCTCTTCTTGTAGGGAATTTGCCTAATTTGCGCATAAGAACAATCATTTTTTCAACCATAAATTCATCATCATATGAGCCCTGACGTTCATTAGGCACAAACCCTGCTTCCTTCTGTGCGTCGCTAAAACGCGCCCAATATTTTTCCCAATCGTAAGGACGGATGCCTGTTTCCTGCTCAAACTTTGCACTTCCCATCGGCTTCCCGCCATTTCTACTTGCTGCGTTTTTAATGGCTTTGAGAATATCTTGTTTTGTAAACATATTTATCCAATCATTTCTAGGCCTTCTGGGTGTCTTCCACCCTGACGGGCAACACCAGCACCGGGATCCCCTGGTAATAGAGCTGGTTCTGGATAGCGAACGACGTATAGTTGTGCAAGATGCCCGAGAAGATCGTCTCCTTCGGGAACACCAACTGTCCGGCGAATAGCACGCTCATGGGGTACTTCTTCGCCACTTCCGTGGCGAGCTGGGTGACGCCGTCGACCACGTTAGTATCGATCGCGTAACGATATTCCGCGTGATAGCCTTGCCTGCGCACCAGATTGACATAACGCTTGAGATCCTCGTGCACGCTCTTCTCAAGATTACCGATCTCTTGAGTTCCCTTGAACCGGCCCGCATCGACGATGCCGATCTGGATGAAGACGAAATTCTTGAACAACCCTTTGAAGATGCGCACGACGTTGAAGAGCGCGTGCAGACCCAGACCGTTGAAACCACTGACGATGATGATGGCCGTCATCTCCTTGGTCACGTCCTCGGAAGGCTTGGGATCGTGTATTTCCTCGCCTCCAGCGGTTTCAGCGGGAAGACTCGCGCTCAACAGCGTATCCAGACGCTTCAACTGATGTTCAACTTGGTCGTAATGTCTTTTGATGACCACGCAAACGGCTACCAGAGAAGTGGTCACCACGATAGTCAGCCAGCCGCCTTCGTTGAACTTACTGACCACAACGGTCAACAGGATAAAACTCGTCAACATGAAACCAACGCCATTGATGGCCAATCTCTGCTTCCATCCCGGCGTGACGGCACGCTCCCGCCACCAATGCCGACACATGCCCAATTGCGATAGAGAAAACGCCAAAAACACGTTGATACTGTAGAGCACAACCAGGAATCCCACGCTTCCTTTAGCCAGGAATAAAATAGCCAGCGCCGAACCGCCCATCAATAAGATGCCGTTCTGGGTCACCAACCGGTCATTGAGCAGAGCGAAGCGTTTGGGCATCCATTTGTCCGTCGCCATGCTCACTAAAACCCGCGGACCGCCCAGGAAACCCGTCTGCGCCGCGACCAAAAGGATGAGCGCCTCGGAAGCTAGCGCCAATAAGATGAACGCGCTCCCATAGACTCCCCAGCTGGCCGCCACTCTCTCGAAAAGGATGGCATTGAGCGTCTTGCCCGCGACAGGAGATAAGTTGAACATCAGATAAGCGAGGATCAGGCCGCTAGCGACGATCGCCAGACTGAAAGCCATGTAGATCATGGTCTTACGCGCGGTCTCGACCCTAGGCTCGCGCAACATGGGCATGCTATTACTCACCGCCTCGATGCCCGTATAGGTACCGCCACCAAGACTGTACGCATGCATCAGCAAAGCAAAGACGCCGAAAATACCCAATTGATTCGTCGCGTCATGGAAATCCACCACGGTCGCGTGCATGACGCTGGGGATATTGCCCAGATTAGCGATGACAGCCCAAGCTAAAGCTATACCATGCGTCAACAGGAAGATCAAGAAGAACGGCACTACCGGCATCACGGATTCTTTCACGCCGCGCAGGTTTAAAATGATAAGAACGCCCAGGATGCAGGCCGCCGCAATGATCTTATATTGCGCCCACTCCACTGGCAGCATACTGAATACCGCATCCATGCCGCTGGCGATAGAGACCGCGATAGTAAGCACATAGTCGACAATCAACGCGCAACCCGTGATCATGCCCAGCGTCGGAGACAGCAATTTGCTCGCCACCAGATAGGCGCCGCCGCCGGACGGGAACTCCTTGATGATCTGCATGTAACTGGCGCTGATGATGAAGACCGTCACCGCAGTCATCACGGCTAAGATGATGGCCAGATAATAATGACCCTGCAAGGCTAGGAATGCCTCTTGCGGACCGTAACAAGAAGAGGAGATGCCGTCAGCGCCCAAACCCACCCACGCCAAGAACGTGACCAAAGATAAGCGATGGAATACCGCAGGATCGGTGGGATTGCGTTCCCGTCCTAAAATGAATTTCTTGAACGTTTCTATCGCAAAAACCTCGGAATCAATTATAAGACAAAGGGTGGTTTATTACGCGATTGCGCTGCGCTCGCCTGCGCAAGCCCAGCCCGGCGCTATCTCGCCCTATGACGGCGTTCGAGCTCCTCGATGACGGTCTGCTCATACGCGCCGATGTGCTGGCGCCAGCGCCGCAGACCCGAAAGGCTGTCTTTGCTTTCCTGGCAACGTTGCGGGTCGTCGCCTAGTTCGCGGCAATAGAACGCCTCGTCACGGCGCGCATTCTCGATAGCATCTTGAGTCTTGGGCAGCCTGTCGTAACTCCCGAAAGTTTCCACTTGACGCTTCGCCGCCGCCACGGCGTCACGCTCATATTCTAGGGCATCGGCGACCTTGCCGGATCGATAAGATGCCTGCGCGAAATTGATGGGAGCAGCCGCATGTTCTAGCGCCCCAGCCACCGGGCCCATGAAAGGTAGCTGGGTCACAGCCAGATAGGCGAGGAATATCCCGATGCCGATGAGTCCGCCAAGCAGAACGGAAGCCAAAAGCATGCCCGCTGCTACGCCCACCAATGCGGCTACCGCGACCGGGATCGAATTGTCCAAAAAGAACGAGACACCGCCTAAAAACCCGGTCCCCACGGATATCGGTATCCTTATCCCTTTTTCAGAGCGTCCCTGCATTTCCCTGACCATGCGCAACTGCTCCATCCTCGCGGCGGACTCATGCTCCTTGGTAAGACTGACTTGAGGAAAACACGCCTGATGATACGCATGCTGCATCTCATGGGCCATGCGCCCCATGATGGTCTCGGGAACACCGGTAACCCGTCGCTCCAGCACGATCGTACGCGTTTTATGGTCGTAACTGCCACCAGCCAGGCTCGCCGCGGCGCCCTGCACCGACGACATAGGGAATTCCTCAAGACCGACCCTGATAGGCCCTTGATAACAACGCCTGATCGCCTCTAGACGCTGGCGCCCGACGAGCGTGTCCTGATATGCCGCGAACAATCCAGTGACGCGGCGCTTATCATCCCCGTCACCGATGGCAACAAGTTCAAAACCGGGTTCTTCCTGCGGAATCCCCGCATGAGATTTAGGGATAACGCTGACTTGCGGGACCTGCCTGGCCGCCACACCGGATAAAACCGCGCTACCGGATACGCTACGGCGCGCGCCGCCATCGAATGCGCGACCAGCGTCCAACAGGACCGTTTCGATGCTTATCGGCGCGGCTTGCACTCTTCCCCCAAAGGAAACGACCAAGACAAGCGCCGCCATGAAACGCATGTTTCCGTTCATCTTCCTATATATAGTATCTGAACCATACGATTTCATTTCCAGTGACTTTTGACCCATCCAGCGATAGGTCTTAAGTCTGTCAATGCTCACACGGAAGACATTTTGTTATATTCAAAAATAGATGAAACTCAAAGACGACGTCTGGGAACTCATCGAAAAGAATGCCGACGGGATCGCCGTAGTGGATGATTCCAGTGTCGTCGCCTACGCCAACCCGGCCGCAGAGGCGATCTTCGGCAAGCGGACGCAGAAATGGGCGGGGCAATCCTTCGGCTACCCGCTGACGCCGCGCAAGACCACGGAAGTCGAACTGCGCCAGCCAACCGGTGAGACCCGCTATGCCGAGATACGCTGCAGCCTCATCGCCTGGGAGAAGCGCCAGGCGCACTTAGTCACCATCCGCGACATCACCGAACTCAAGCGCGTCGACCAACTCAAAAGCGAGATCGCCGAGCGCCGCCGCGTCGAGCAGATGAAAGACGAGTTCATGAACGCGGTCTCTCACGAATTGCGCACGCCGCTGACCATCATCAAAGTGGCGGTGGACAGCCTCAAAGACGGTGTGACCGGAAAACTCACGGATATCCAAGAGAAATTCATCACCACTGCGCAAAAGAACGTCGACCGGCTGGCGCGTCTATTAAACGACCTGCTCGACCTGGCACGCCTGGAATCCGGGGAAGCGAAACTACGGCGCAGTGAGACCGATTTCAATGAATTGGCCACCCAGATGAAAGACCAGTTCCAAGTCGTCGCGCAAAGCAAAGGCGTGATAGTCGATATCGAAGCACAAACCAATCTGCCGGCGCTCTCGGCGGATAGCGGCATGCTTGGCCAGGTCTTCTCTAACCTGCTCACCAATGCCTTGCGCTACGCCGGCAAACGCATCCTCATCAAGATGGAATGCGTCCAGTGCGATTTTAACCTTGACGACGATACCGTAAAACTAGGCAAGACCAACTTCAGCGGTATCCAGGTCAGTATCATCGATGACGGCCCCGGCATACCCGCAGAAAAGATCCCGTTGTTGTTCAATAAATTCGTCCAACTCGACCGGCCTGACGGCGGCGCGGGATACCTGGGGACAGGGCTCGGGCTCTCCATCTGCAAAGAGATCGTCAGGCTCCATCACGGACGCATCTGGGTCGACAACAATGCAGACAAGGGTTGTGCGTTCAAGTTCCTCATACCGCAGCATGACGCGAAAACCGACTTTTGGCTCGCGGTCTGGACGGTCTTAAGCGACGCGCAACACGCCAAATCATCCGCCTGCCTGATCGCCATCACCCTGGAAGGCCGCGTCACCCATGGCCACGACAGGATGACTTTGCCTAACTCCCTGTTTGATAAGTATGCCAGCGACATCCGCGCCAAAGTCTTGCGCAGGCAAGACAGCATCTACGTCCACGACCACGCGGTCGTGATCTTGGCGACCACCAACCTGACCGGGGGCCTGGCGATCAGGAAAAGGATACTCGATATATTCAAGGAACGAGTCATCGATACGGGTGGCAACCAGGTCGCGCTCTCGATCAAAGCAGGGACCGCGTGTTTCCCGCAGGACGCCAAGGACCCGGAGCAGCTCTTCGCCATCGCCATCGCACGCGCCGCCAGCGAAGACCTGCGATGAGCCTGCGCTTAACCTTCGCATCCAAGATCCTGCTCCCTTCGATGCTAGCCATGTTGTTTACCTGCGGATGCGGTCCTGACGATAAGAAGGGACTGCCCTGGTTCGTCTACTATGGCAACACTCTGAAAACCCGCGATCTGGCCGAAGTGCGTCTGGCCATCGTCGACCCCGATCTGTCGCGCGAGCAGGTGCGCGTGCGCCGCGACTGGGCGGGCGCGGCGGTGGTCGACCTGGGCTCGAAGAACGGCAGCTTCGTGGGCGAGGAGCGCCTGGTCACCGGACGGGCGCGACGGCTCCGGCACGGGGAGGTGGTGCGACTCGGGGGCACGAAGATGCTCTTCCGGGATCCGGCGGAGGAGTACCTGAACAGCGTGACCATCGCGCCGCCGGCGCCGGCAGCCGCGCCACCCGCTCCGGCTCCGGCTCCGGCTCCGGCTCCGGCTCCGGCTCCGGCTCCGGCCC
>JBBTGF010000361.1:0-5549 GCA_038041525.1 Elusimicrobiota bacterium
GCACCGGCTGCACGTACGCTAACGGCCAGCACAGCAAGGAACATTGGGATTATTCCACGGGTTTCCGCTGCTGTGCGGATCTGGAATAAATTTCCGATTGTCAAGTTTGTCCGCTTTCAATACAATCTGGTCAAGATGACTACCGCGATGAAGGTCGCTACCGAGTATCTTTGGTTTGATACCGCCAAGCGCAAGGAATTGGTCAATATCACCGAGGACGTGCGTCAGGTGGTGCGCGATAGCGGTGTCACGGAGGGGATGTGTCTGGTCAGCGCCATGCATATCACTTCCGCCATCTGGGTCAATGATGAAGAAGAGGGCTTGAAAAGCGACATGCTCGAATGGGCCGAAGCTTTGGCGCCGGCGGGCAAGGACTATAAACATCATCGTACCGGGGAAGACAATGCCGACGCGCATCTTAAGCGCAGCCTCTTGCATCATCAGTGCGTGGTGCCGGTCACTAAAGGTGACCTCGATCTAGGACCCTGGGAGCAGGTGTTCTACGCGGAATTCGACGGTTGCCGCCGCAAACGGGTCGTGGTCAAGGTCCTTGGCGCATAAAGCCGGAGTCTTGGCGTCGGGCGAAGGGACGAATTTCGAGCGTCTATGCGTCGTTTGCAACAACGGCGAGATACGCGATCTGGAAGTTGCGTGTCTATTGACCGATAGGCTCTGTGGCGCCGAAGAGCGGGCGAAGCGCCTGGGTGTCGCTTGTCGGCGTTTCGATCCGAAGAGTTTTGTCGACCCGCAAATTTTTTCCGCCGCGATGACCGATGAGCTTATCGCGCAGGGAGTCTCGGTCGTCATATTGGCTGGTTATCTGCGTAAGATAACCATGCCCATGCTTGAGCGCTACGCGGGAAGGATATTGAACGTGCACCCTGCGCTCTTGCCGAAATTCGGGGGCAAGGGCATGTACGGCCGCGCGGTGCATGAGGCGGTCTTGCGCGCGGGGGAGAAGGAGACGGGTATCACGGTCCATGTCGTCGATGCCGTCTATGACCATGGCCCTATCGTCTTACAGCAGAAGATCGCGGTCAAGGAAGCGGAGAGCGTGGAATCCCTGCAGCGTCGCGTGCACGAGCTTGAATACGAGTACTATCCCAAAGCCGTGGCGCATTTCATCAAGACATTATGATCTCAATTGGACGGTGCTGGGTCTGGATTGCGGATCAGCGCCTCTGGCGCCTCAGGTGCAGCATCCTCTGGATGCTGCCCGCTTTCGCGGCAATGACGAACATTGCAGCCGCGAGTTCCGTCGCGCATGTGATGCCGTTCTCGAAGAATGAGTTGCGGGCGCATGCTGTCGTCTTGAAAGGCAAGAGTCCGCGCGATGAGATATGGGCTTATGTTTATGAGCCGCCCGTGGCGGGCAAGGACACGCCGCTAGTGCTCATCCTGCCGATCTTGGGAGCGCCCAATCTGTGGATCGAAGAACAGTTCGCGGTGGCGATGGCCCAGCGTGGCATGGCTAGCGCTATCTTGTTCTTCCCGCAGCAATTCCATCGCCGGTCGTTTTTGGAGGTCACTTCCGGATTCTTGTTTCTGGGCCGCAGCACGGCGACATTGGCCGGGAATTTCACCCAGTCGGTCGCTGACGTGGAGTCATTCCTAGACTGGCTCGCCGGGCCGGGACAGGAGTATTTCGCCGGCACGTTCGATGTCAAGAGAACCGCGATCCTCGGTACGAGTTTGGGTTCGCTCATCGGTTCCGTAGTGATGGCGCATGACAAGCGCATCAAGGCAGGCGTGTTCTTATTGAGCGGTAGCGATCCGGCATGGATCGTCAGTCAGGGGAGCCTGACCAAGAAGATGGCACGCAAGCTCGGCATCGGCTATGAAGATTTACTTGGACCGTTGGCGCCTTTCGATTTATCCAGGCAGGAAGTCGACTGGGGCGGCCGTCCGGTATTGTTGGTCGACGCCATCTGGGACACCATCATCCCGAAAGTATCGAGGAAAAAACTCAAAAGCGCCATTCCGCACGCCAAGGTCATCAGTGTCCCGGCAGGGCACTACACGTCATTGCTGCATATGTTCTGGATCAAAGGCTCGGCGGCAAAGTTCCTTGCAGAAAACCTACAATAATCATCGATGAAGAATAACAAGCCGCTTTTTTTGGCCGCTATCTTGACGGCGCTTTTGCCGCAGGGGCTCCCGGCATTGACCTTGGAAGATTTGAATGCCGGAGCGCGCATCGTGGGACTCGGTGGTTCATACGCCGCGTTGGCCGATGGTCTAGGTAGTGTCTTCGTCAATCCTGCCGGTCTTGTCAGTGTCAGGAACGAGGAGATCGCCGGAGGTTTTGGGCAATACTATACGTTGCCCGCCGGGCAGTATCATTTCGGTTATGGCCGTGACTTGTTCGAGGACATCTCGGTAGCCGGTAGTTGGCAGGGGATCCATTCCAGTGAACAACATCTGGACCGATTCTATTTTTCCTGGGCCCAGACGCAGAATATGGGCAGCTACTTTAGTCCTGACCATAAGTTCTCCTGGGGTTTGGGACTGCATTCCCTATCGGTGCGCTCGCGGGCGCTGGCGCAGGAAAGTTTCAAAAGTGCGCTCGGCATCGGCATCGATTTTGGCGCGCTGCTGTTCTTACATGACGGCAGGACCGGGGTGGGTGTCAGTATCATGGGTGTCGATGCGGGCAGTCTCGATCTTGACGGGCCGTATGGGACGTTAGGCTTGAGCCGTAGGCTCGGCAGTTTTAGGGCGATGATCGATTTTAAGGCCAGACAGGGCTTGACCATGGTCTATCCAGCGGTGGAAACGACGCTTTATAACGATCTCTTACGGTTGCGTATCGGCCGCGGTGCGCGTTTCGGGGAATCGAGCATGGTGGCGCTCGGCGCGGGGTTCAATCTACGGCCGTTGACGGTGGATTTCGCGGTGCATATGTCGCCGGAAGGTTTGCATAAACGCGAAGGCGCTTATTTTGTCTCTGCAGGGTACGCGTTCGGCGGGCCGAAGTTCTATGAGAATTTCACCGGGCGCGCCGCGACCGAGGCGCAACAACTTTCTGGGCAAGTCGATCGGTTGAAAAAACAAAGGATGACTTCCGCTGATGAACTGGCGGGCATCGAAGCCGATCTGGCCGTGTTGCGTCAAGAGATCAAAGCCATGGAAGAAAGGAAACGTGAAGAGTACGCCACGATGGAGCTCATGCGTAACAAACAGTCTTATGATGAGCAGCAGCAGAAAGAGTCACGTCGTGCCAAAGAAGAAAAACGGCGCCAGGAAGAAGAGGCGGCTCGGCCGAAAGATTGGCCCAAGCGTCATCGGGTCGTTGAGGGGGATACTTTAAGGAGGCTCGCTACGACATATTACGGGGACCCTGAACTTTGGGAACTCATCTATAAAGAGAATCTCAAGAAGATAGAGCGGGGCTTGCCTCAAGTAGGGACGATCTTACTGTTGCCCGACCCGGCGTCGTTGGGCCGTGCGCGTGATTAGATACGCCGTATTGTTTTTATTGGTTCTCATCGGTTGTCATGAACCGAGTCTTGTGTCTAAACCCATCAAGATACCGGAACGTTCTTTAAGCGAGCCTTCCGCGCTCGCATACGATACTCGCAGGTATTATGTCGCGGATTGGATGGCACCGGGGGTCATCGCTATCGCGTTTGATGGCAAAGTCGAGCAGGTCGCCGGCGCCGGTAAGGCTATCATCCAGATGGTGGCGGTGGGCGTCGGAGAGTTATTACTTGAAGATAACGAGGGGCAGTTGTTCTTTTGGAGCGCGCTTGAGCCGCAAAAATTGAGTTCTGTCGTCACGGAAGTCGACAGACCCGTAGGAGCGCCCATATGCTGGGATGGCGCTTACGTCTGGAGCATATCCTCCGGTCAGGCCAGAGCCGCAGTACTTTTGGCCAGACGGCATCTTGCCGCCGTGCCCAGAGAACAGGTCGACCTGGCCGCGGCATTCTCCCCGCAGGAGCAGGTCGTCTCTTTAGCGTGCGGCTGGAACCGCTCTGTGGCCTTATCCCGCTATCAGGATGGTTATATCTTGACCCATGATGTGCTTGCCAGTGAGGTGAAAGTGCGAAAAGATTTTTGGAGCGATAAAGAGCGCACCCCGGTGGCTGTCACTTTGCGCGAGCAAGGCAAGGTCGAGGTGTTGGCTGCCGATAGCCGCAAGCAAGGAAGCTATATACTGTTGCCATGGAACTGACCATCCATTATCTGTATTCGTTCGACCTGGGCATGGACCTGGAGTTGACGCTGCAGCAGCGCAGTTATTGCCGTGAGATCCTGCGTTTGCCTGAAGCCGGGGAGGTCTTTTATGAAGGCCAACGTATCGGCACGGCCAGCGCGGTGGCATCCATCTATCCTTTTGGCATCGGTATGCTCGAGGTCACCTTCGCGTTAGGTGACGACCTAGAGATGGCATGCGCACTGTCGGTGGCGCCGCAGAAAGTCTATGTCGGTCGCTATAGCCTGGGCGTCTTCTGTAACAGCAAGGTCGAAGAAGTCGTCTCCCGAGCGCGGACGTTCTCTCGTAAGATCTATTCCGACAGGTCGGAGGCGGGCGAGGAAGTGTTCCCGCTGGTGGTGGCGCGTTCCAAAGCGGACCTCGACGTCGATGCTTATATGAAGAAACATAAGAAGCATCTCTTTGGTATCGTCACCGGAGAGCCGTCGTATGCCCGGTTGTCGGATTACGCCTTGACCAAGGAAGAATTGAAGAACGTCGGTTATTACGAAGACGACCTGATCCTGATCAACCGTTTCGGCGCGTTCCTGCACACCCGAGAAGAAGAGACGCTCAAAGGTCTCATCACTTTGGCGGTCGCGCAGTACGCGCATGTGCGCGCGGCCAACCTGTTTTTAGAGCGTTCTTTGTTGAAAGCCAACAAGGCGTTGGAAGAGCAGCCGATGTTCTATCACTTCTGGAAGATACCGGGCGCGTATCAAAGGCTTGCGGCACAGCAGAACGCGTTCGCCAAAGCGAAAGTCAATCTGGTGGAGAGTTTGAACTTGACCCAAGGGCAGTTCCCTGAGATCGAGTCGGATTGGCATCTGCGCAGTGTCCACAAGGAGATCTTGGCCGCTCTCGATTTAAACGACCAAAGCAAGATGGCGCTGACGCGTTTGGAGACCATCGACACGATATACAGCCATTTGGCCGAGTATCATTCGACGGTGTTCTTCATCTTTTTAGATTTCGTCTTTTTCACCTGGCTGCTCGTCGACTTGGGCGGCTGGGCGATCTTGCTATTCAAGATGAAGTAGCAGCGCGGCGTCATCAAGTAGAATATCCTTCAATGATCCCACCACCTCGACATCTATATAAGCAGGTCAAGAGTCAGGAAGCGTATGAAACGCTTGTCGAGGTGGTGGGATGAAACTCATTGCCGATCTGCACATCCATTCGCGTTTTTCGCGCGCCACAAGTAAGAATCTGGGTCTTGAGGAACTCTATAAGTGGAGCCAGCTTAAAGGCGTCACCGTCCTGGCGACCGGCGATTTCACGCATCCGGCGTGGTTCAAGGAGATCCAGGAACGTTTGGAACCGGAAGGGGAAGGCCTGTTCAAGCTCAAGG
>JBBTGF010000362.1:0-2315 GCA_038041525.1 Elusimicrobiota bacterium
CACCCCGGGGGGCCGATCCCGGACGAAGTGGCCGCGCTGTGCGCGTTGACGCCGACGATATTACGCTCTATCTCCTGCATCTGCTGCTCGTATTTATACGCGCTGTCGACGATGCGTCTGTGGAAATACCCCTTCTGCAACGCGTCGATGACGCCACCGGCGGCGTCGATCTCATCTAAGATGGTGACCGCTTCGCGCTCCATGATATCGGTCAACTCCTCGAGATAATATGAGCCGCCGAAAGGATCGAGCGTCTGGGTGACTCCGGTCTCATGCGCGATGATCTGCTGCGTACGCAGGGCCACATGCACGGCTTCCTCTGTAGGCAGACACAGCGCTTCGTCATAGGAATTGGTGTGCAGACTCTGCGTGCCGCCTAAGACCGCGGCTAACGCCTGATACGCGGTGCGCGCGATGTTGTTCATCGGCTGTTGCGCGGTCAAAGACACCCCCGCGTTCTGACAATGCATGGGCAAAAGCCAGGAGATCTCGCGCTTGGCGCCGATCTCCTCTTTCATGAACTTGGCCCAGATGCGCCGCGCCGCGCGCAATTTGGCGATCTCCTCGAAGAAATAGTTATGCACGTCGAAAAAGAACGAGAGGTTGCGCGAAAACTTATCCGGGTCGTAACCACGGCGCACCATCTCGCGCACGTACTCGCGGCCGTCGGCTAGAGTAAAAGCCAACTCCTCGACCGCGTTGGCTCCCGCCTCGCGGATGTGATAACCCGAGATCGAGATCGGGAAATATTTCGGCACATTGTCGACCGCGTAAGCGATCAAGTCGCAAGCCAGGCGCATAGAGTGCTTCGGCGGGAACAGGTACTCGTTTTGCGCGATGAACTCCTTTAAGATATCCGTCTGGCAGGTGCCGCGGATGCGCATGGGGGCTACACCCTGCTTTTGCGCGATCTTAACGTACATGGAAAACAGGGTGACCGCAGGCAGATTGATCGTCATCGACGTCGACACGCGGGAAAGGTCGATACCCTTAAACAGGATATCGAAATCCTGCAAGGTGTCGACCGCCACGCCCTCTTTGCCCACCTCGCCGTCAGACATCGGATGGTCCGAATCCAAGCCCATCAAGGTCGGCAGGTCGAAGGCGACGGAGAGCCCGGTCTCGCCGTGGTTTAAAAGGTAATGCAGGCGCTTATTGGTCTCCACAGGGCGGCCATGCCCGCAGAACTGCCGGAAGGTCCAAAGCTTGGAACGGTATCCGCCCGGGGTGATGCCGCGCGTGAAGGGGTAATGTCCGGGTTCACCGATCCTGGCTTGGCGCTCTCGCAGTTTATCGGCGCCGGGCGCGCCATAGACGGGCTCCACCTTGATACCCGAGAGAGTCTCCGGAATGGAGCGCTGCATGTATCGATTATCCTAAATTTTTCAGGCTTAACCGGAAGGATCAGCGCCGGCTCAAGCCATGCGGCGCATGTGCGAACGCAGCCAGATGATGACGGCAAACACCCCAAGGACGATGCCAGCCGACACCAGCGATTCGATGCTGTTGATGCGCCCGGCGAAGCCCTCATAGGTATCGCGGGTAAGATAGCCGAGGCAGCCCAAAAGCAGGCAACGGGGAAGGGAGCCGACGAAGGTCCAGATGGAAAAGGAAACCACGGGCAGGCGCAGCACTCCGGCTGCCGCCGAGATCAAGGAGAGCGGCACGATAGGCAGCGCGCGCAAGGTGAAGATCATGAGCGCGAACCTCCCCTCTAGGCGCTTCTCCATCTTCAAGACGTCGTTCCAACGGAAACCCAAAAAGCGATCGAAGCGGTCGATCAGGGGCTTGCCGCCCCAATAAGCGATAGCATAAGCGAAATACGCTCCCAAGGTCGAGGCGACCGCGCCCGGCAGCACGATCTTAGTCATGATCGCCGGCAGCGCCGCGCTCCAACTTAGACCCGGCGCGATCAGGATCGCCCCGGCCCCCATGATGATCAAAGGCGACGGGATAGGCACGATGATCGATTCGATGATGACGCCGACGAACACCGCGACCGCCCCATGCGATTCCAGCAAAGCCAATATCCACTGCGTCGCCGCCGTTATCATAGGGCAATCATATATTTTCCGGCAACCTCATACCCGACCCGCCCGCTGAAAACCGCTACCCATACCCAAGCATCACGCGCTATAATGATTCCGCTTCTTCAAGTTGCCAGATGGTGTAACGGTAGCACAAACGGCTCTGAACCGTTTTGTCTAGGTTCGAATCCTAGTCTGGCAGAGATGTTTTACGGTAATAGAAACTACCCTCCAAGTGGTCAAGGTCGCCCCAGGCCTCGGGTAGGGGCATCAGGGCAATCCGGACCT
>JBBTGF010000363.1:0-3754 GCA_038041525.1 Elusimicrobiota bacterium
CCCAATCATTTATAAACCGGGGGCGGGGGCGGGAATCTAACCCCCGACCTAGCGCTTATGAAACGCCCGCTCTTACCATCTGAGCTACCGCGCCAAAACCTGATGAGAGGACCTTTTGATTATAGAAAAGGAACTTGACCCCTTGTTCATAAGAATCCGATAGGCATGCTGACCCGGATAACTCGGATGGCTAGACCTTGCGCTCTTTAACGCAGGGGACTTCTTCTAGCCAGCTAAGATCACGGCTGATCAATAATTCTGTCATTTCCGCATGATGGGTATTTTTCATGGCAACTGGCTTCACTTGGAAACCGTGCTTCCTGGCTAAATCTCTTACTTCGGGCGCGTTATCGTAGGTCATCAAAAATTCTCCTGATAATCCCTCACAGATAGCGAATAGCCTTTCATGGTCTAAATCGCTATGGTTGTAAAGGCGGCTGCCAGCCTTCTTCCCTCCGGCTGTATAGGGCGGGTCGATGAAGTAAACAAAACCTTTCTTATTTTTATTTTTAATCAGGATATCCAAGCCATCGCCGCAAACAAAATTGATCTTATGTGCCACTAAACCAATATTTCTTATCCTCCGAGCGATCGTCTGTGGGTACCAGCGAGACAGAATTCCTTTGCCGTTCTCACCATCTTTGATGAAGCCAGCTCCTTCGGCAAGGATGCCTCCATGGAAGGTCCGATTTTTCAGAACGGTTTGAAACGCGATCTCCTTGAATGATCTTCTTTTCGTTGCCAACTCTATGACCGCGCTTTCGCGAGTCAGATCGAAATTCAAGATCTTATCCGCCAGCCATTCTCTATCGTTTCCAATGATCGTTTGCCATGCAGCAGCCATCTCATGATCCATCTCTACCATGAGGGCTCTTTCAATTAAATTTTCGAAAACCGCCGTTAGGCTGATGATCCCACCGCCGGCAAAAGGTTCAACCAAACATTCAGTGGTATCAAGACTGTCGATCCATCTTCGAAATAACGGAACCAACCAAGTCTTTCCACCTGGATAACGGAAAGGGCTTCGCTGGGGAACAGACGCTACATTGACCACCTTGGTTTTAATTTCATCTTGGTATATCCCTGGGAACAAAGAAAGTTCTGACATAAATTCTATTTACCGGAAGGAAAAAAACTTAGATTCTCGGTCGTAGGCGGGTTTTCGAGCTTCTCATCAACCTTGGACTGCAAATGCTGCATGAACTCTTGCATGCTTCCGGGTTGTGATCGCGTGATTTGAATAAGGGATTCTTCAAATTTGGTGTAAACGACTTGATATTTGGAAAGTTTTAGCTGCCCCGATGGGGCTGATTTTACGATATCGTACACCAGCCATGCGATATCCGCCTTATTTTTCTTTACCTCTTTGAGTTTTGGAAGGGTCTCGAAGAAGCCCTTATTTAAGGCGACAGCAGTCTTCTTTCCCCACGCGTTTAAGATACCGCCTTTGAAAATCAGTTGCGGAGCCAATCTCTTTCTTGAAGACGATAAGTAATCCGGGCGTGGATAATTAGGCTCATTGCGCCAGTCCATATTTTTATTCTTGGCCGGATTCTCCATGTAATGCTCGAAGGGATTACGTACGTTGCCGGAGACGTACACGGCTTGAACTTCCAAAGCGCCAAAGTCATAGATTTTTCCATTCTTATCATAAGCCGCCAGGATGACATCTATATTCCCCGCGGATTTTCCTTGCTTATCGTTTAAACTCACTTCGGTCAGTGTCGTCCAAGTCGCTTGTTTTGGAAAGAAGAAATCAGCTGCGTCATCCGCAATGATCCAATCTTGGCGGAAACGAATGGGGCAAGTGATGGAGATATCGCCATCCTCGTAAACGCTGCAAACTCCAAGCGGATCCTTCGCTTTATCCTTCGTGCAGTTTGGAACTTTGTTATTGAAGGGACAAAGACGTTTTTCGCGGTACCGTTTCGCTTCGGGACTCTGGTCTACGATCGGATAACCAAAAACTTCAGCAAGCGGCTGCCGCAACGACATAAAAGTATTCTACAAAGCTCCCGCTCAAGACGCTTAGAATAGGTAATTCGGGGAATTCGGGGGACACCATACGCAATGCGAGGTGGGAACATAATATTCGTAAAAATTACGAATATTATGTGGAAATTTTTCGTGTCCAAAAAGTGTCCATCGCAGGGCAAAAATGAGGATTTTTGAGGGTAGTAGGGGAAAGGCCGGGTAGCGATTTCTCCTCGTAGAGCGCACTTTGGGGTAAATGAGAGACTCTTCCCTGTCCGCTTATGAAACGCCCGCTCTTACCATCTGAGCTACCGCGCCGGGAATATTAATTATAACTCTCTTTAGTGGATCGACTTTGACCTGAAGAAATGACGGACTTCCGTTATGGCTTTGACCGCAGCGCGCGCTTCGCCCTTTGTTGCGTCTTCCCCGGGATAGCGGAACTCCACGGCGTACGAGTTCAATCTCTCTAAAAGATCATGAATCAACTCGAAACTCGAGTCATTACACGCGACGATCGTCAATAGCTCCATCAAATCATGGGTTTTGGGGACTTTAAGCCGCTTGAACACAAGGTAAGCTTTAAAATACTTCTCGGCGCACTGCTGGGCGCAGAAGCATACGACATCTGGAGTAGCCTTACCGCGCTTGCGCGCCAGCGCGCAGGCAGCCTCATAATCTTCCTCGGCTTTTTTAATCCACTCTTTGACCAGGCCGCTCATAAAGGACTTTACCTTTCCCAATGATATCCGCGATGAAAAAATCGCCCATGGAGAGCCTCTTTTTAACCTCTGCCGGCGTACGCACCATGATATCGACAGGAAAGGGTCGCGGATAAAGCAAACTGGAAACGCGCATGGAGCGCTCGAATGGACGCTCCTTACTCTTCATGATGACGAACAAATCCACATCGCTGTGCGAGTCAGGCCTGCCCCAAGCATAGGAACCGAAAAGGATCACCTTCTCGACGTCTAAACCGATCCCGATACGCCGAGCCGCTACTTTGAGCGTTTTACTATCAACGATGCGCTTCACGTCTAAATGTTATCAAAACAACGATGATGCCGCGCTCATACATTCAGGAAGATCTTAGGTAAATCAATGCAGCGCGCTGCGGCTGTGACTCGAAATTGATATAAAAACATGGACGATGTCGATCTTGAAAATGCGGGCGCTGATACTCATATCCTGCGTCCTTTGTCCACTACTTGCGCACGCCAAACCCAAGGAGGTCAAACATATGAGTTTTAGTATCACCAGCCCCGCCTTCGGCCACAAGCAGACCATCCCCGGCGAACACACCTGCGACAACGCCGACACCTCACCCCAGCTTATCCTGGAAAACCTGCCGGCGAAAGCCGTGAGCGTCACCATCATCATGGACGACCCGGACGCGCCGCCAGGAACCTGGATACATTGGACGCTTTACAACTGGCCGACAACTACCACCATCCTGAATGCGGGTCTAGCCAAGGATGAGACGCTGGAAAACGGCGCCAAACAAGGCGCGGTCTGGGGCGTGGACCGTTTCACCCGAGTGGGCTACTGGGGACCTTGTCCCCCGCCTGGTAAGCCACATCGCTACAGCTTCAGAGCCTACGCGCTCGATACCATGCTCACGGTCGCGGCCAAACCCGATAAGACTGCGCTACTGACAGCCATGAAAGGACATATCCTGGCGCAAACCGAACTCATCGGGATGTACGGGCGCTGAAACGCCACCGAACCCCGATCTTACTTCAAACCGACCGAGCCATAGAGCCGGACCGCTTCCACCACC